>JAYUUH010000357.1:0-3804 GCA_043754745.1 Lysobacter sp. | reverse complement strand
GCGATGAAGCCGGGACAGACGCTCACCCTTGGCCGCGACAGTTTCCGCTTCGACGGCGTGCAGCGCGTGCCTGGGCCGAACTACACCGCCAGCCGCGGCACCGTGGAAGTGTTCCGCGACGACCGCCGCGTGACCACGTTGCATCCCGAGAAGCGCGAGTACGCCAGCGGCGGCCAGGTGATGACCGAAGCCGCGATCCGGCCGGGCGTGAGCCGCGACGTGTTCGTGGCGCTGGGCGAACCGCTGGGCAACGATGCCTGGGCGGTGCGCGTGCACATCAAACCCTTCATCCGTTGGGTATGGATCGGCGCGGCGCTGATGGCGCTGGGTGGGTTCGTGACGGCGTTCGACCGGCGGTTCCGCACGAAACGAACGACACCGGAAGAAAAGAACGCGTCTCGGGAACAAGAGGAGCCGGAAGACATCGACATCATGTTGACCGGCCCCTCGCCCGAATCCCGGGTTATGCAGAGTCCCCGCAGCCGCGTCGCGCGCCGCGACGATCAAGACGGTACCGATGCTGCGCTCGACGGAGATGCCGACTGATGTCCGCCAAACGCTGGCTTCCCTTCGCCGCCTTCCTGCTGATCGCCGCACTGCTCGCCACCGGCGTGTGGCTGAGCCGTCGCGACAACCGCGACGCGCTGCCGTCGCCGCTGATCGGCAAACCCGCACCGGAGTTCGCGCTGCCGGTGCTACACGAACCCACGCGCACCGTGACCTCGAAGGAACTGCGCGGCCAGCCGTATCTGTTGAACGTCTGGGGCAGCTGGTGTCCGGAATGCCAGGTCGAGCATCCGGTGATCTCCCGCTTTGCCGCGACCAAGCGCGTGCGAGTGATCGGCTACAACTGGAAGGACGAACCCGCCGACGCGCTGGCGTGGCTGGACCGCTTCAACAACCCCTACTGGCTGGTGCTGGCGGATATCGAGGGCGGCACCGCGATCGATTTCGGCATCTACGGCGCACCGGAGACGTTCCTGGTCGACGCCGACGGCATCGTGCGCTGGAAGCATGTGGGCGCGATGACCGACGCCATCGTCCGCGACGAACTGCTGCCGGTGCTGGAAGCGGCTGACGGTGGGAAACGATGAGCGGCTTCTCTAACGTCAGAAGCAAATCCCCCCTGCCCCCCTTTTGCAAAGGGGGGAACAGCAAGGCATTTTCGAGAGTAGTGAACGGCGACGATTTTTTGCGTGAAAAACTTTCCTGCTTGCCTCCCTTCTTTTCAAACGATCGAAACAACAAGTCGCCGGCCATTCCGGACAAGGTAACGCCCCGCTTGTCTTCCCCCTTTGGAAAAGGGGGATCGAGGGGGATTTGCCTTGCGCTTGCCCTGCTGCTGACGCTCTTCATTGCGCCCGCCTTCGCGCAGAAAGTCGCCGACCCCGCGCCGCTGCAGTTCCGCGACACCGCCGAGGAAACGCGCTTCCATGCGCTGGTCTCCGAACTCCGCTGCGTGATGTGCCAGAACCAGTCGCTGGCCGATTCCAACGCCCAGATCGCCGTGGACCTGCGCCGCGAAGTGCTGGACCTGATGCGCGAAGGCCGCAGCGATTCCGAGGTGCGCGAGTTCCTGGTCGCGCGCTACGGCGAATTCGTGCTCTACCGCCCGCGCGTGAGCGGCACCACCTGGCTGCTGTGGTTCGGGCCGCTGCTGTTCGCTCTGGGCGGCGGTGTCGTGGTCTGGCGCCTGCTGCGCCGCGGCCGCGACGCACCGCCGCCGGGCGACGACGAGACCCAGGAGTGGTGATGTCCGGAGAACCCCTGTCATGACTTCGCCGATCTTCGCCCTGATCGCCGCCGCCGCGTCGCTGATCGCATTCGCGTTGGTGATGCGCCCGCTGTGGCGCGCGAAGCCGCGTTCGGCCGCGATCTTGATCGCCGGGCTGACGCTTACCGCCGCCGGCCTGTATCAGCTGATCGGCACTCCGATCGCGCTGGACGCCGCGATGGTGAAGCGCCCGGACTCCGTCGAAGAAGCGCTGGCGCAGTTGGAGCGCAGCCGCGACCGCTTCCCCGATCACGAAGGCTGGGTGATGCTCGCCACCGCCTACACCCGCGTCGGCAAACATGAGCAGGCGCGCAGTGTCTGGGAAGAAGTGCTGAAGCGCGCGCCGGACGACGCCAATTTCCTCGCCGCCGCCGCCGAAGCGCGGGCGCAGGTGCATCCGCAGCGCCGCTTCGACGCGAAATCGGTCGAATACCTGCGGCATGCGCTGGAGAACACCCCGGACCACCAGCGCGCGCGTTTCTTCCTGGGTATCGCGCTACGCCAGCAGAACAAACCGGCGGAAGCCGCAGCCGTGTGGGAACCCCTGCTCGCGACGGTCGACGCCGCCAATGCCGACACCCTGCGCGCCGAGATCGACGCCGCGCGCGTGGATGCCGGCCTGCCGGCGCTGCCCTCGCCCGGCGCCGGCGCAGCGAACACACCAGCGAAGGGTGGACTCGTCGTCGAAGTCGCGCTCGATCCCACCTTCGCCGCGCGCGTCCGCCTGCGCGGCGACGCCACCGTCTTCGTGATCGCGCGCGCGCCGAACGGCCCGCCGATGCCGGTCGCGGTGGAAAAACACAGCCTCGCCGACCTGCCGCTGCGCGTGACCCTCGACGATGCCGACGGCCCGATGCCGACGGCCAGGCTGTCCGCGCTGAAGGATGTGGAAGTGATCGCGCGCATCTCCGAAAGCGGCAACGCCATGCGCCAGGACGGCGACCTCGAATCGAAGCCGGTGCGGGTGACCTTGCCGGCCGGCAAGCCGGTGAAGCTGGTGCTTGGCGCGGAGTGACAACGACGGCACGCCCGAGTCGCTTGGCGCGCCTCGCCGACCGCGCACGCTGGTGGCTGCTGCCGTGCGGCGTCGGCATCTTGCTGCCGCTCCTCAATCGCCTGCTGCCGCCATCGGCGACCACGTTCGCATGGCTGGTCGATCTCGCCGCGCACTGGCAACTGCTCTACGCACCGCTGTGGCTCGCGCTGTGCCTGCTGTGCGCGGTCCGAACGCGCCGCTGGCTGCTGCTCGCGCCGTTCGCGCTGCTGCCGCTGTGGAGCGCGAGCGCGCGTTCGCCGCAAAGCGACGGCGACGCACCGGCACTCTGGGTCGTCGCTGCGAATGTGCATGTCGGTAATCGCGACCCCGCGCCGCTGGTCGCTTGGCTGCGCGCGCAGCCGGCGGATGTGGTGATGATCTCGGAATTGTCGGCGCCCTACGCCGAAGCGCTGTCGCATGCGCTGGACGACGACTATCCCTATCGCGAACTGTATCCGCGCGACTCTCCGTTCGGCATCGGCATTCTGTCGCGGCGGCCCTTGCGCAACGCCGCGCTGATCGACGATGCGGACGGCGTGCAGACTCTGCTCGCGAACGTGGACATCGCCGGCCGACAGGTACGTATCGTCGCCGCACATCCGATGCCGCCGCTCGCGCCCGAGTGGCACGGCAAACGCGACGGCTTGCTGGCCTCCATCGCCAAGCGGACCGCCGACACGCCGCTCATCGTCGCAGGCGATCTCAACGCCACGCCGTGGTCGACCGCATTGATCGGTGCGGAACACCACGCACTGCTGCGCACGACCGGTCTCGCGCCCACTTGGCCAGGCTCCGGGCGGGGCGCGATCGGCATCCCCATCGACCACGTGCTCGCCAGCCGCCACTGGCGGCGCGGGGCGTCCTCGCGCGGTCCCGACATCGGTTCCGACCACTTGCCGGTCCGTGTGGCGCTGCACTGGGCCGAGGGCGGAAGCCGCCGCGACTGACCGCGAACACCGGCCGGACTCGGAAAACTGCGGTCCATCGCGTACCC
>JAYUUH010000356.1:0-3818 GCA_043754745.1 Lysobacter sp. | reverse complement strand
CGCAGGGTCTCGTAGAATTCTTCCTTTCCGGGGATCTGTTTGGCGAGGTTGAACTGCCCGCCGATCTCATCGGCGGCATCGAACAGGGTTACGCGATGCCCGCGCTCGGCGGCGACCGTGGCGCAGGCGAGGCCGGCGGGGCCTGCGCCCACCACCGCGACCCGCTTGGGCGCATGGGTCTTCGCGTAGTTCAGTTCGGTTTCGGCGCAGGCGCGTGGATTCACCAGACAACTGGCCTTTTTCTGCTCAAACACGTGGTCCAGGCAGGCCTGATTGCAGGCGATGCACGTATTGATGCGATCGGCGCGACCGGCCCGGGCCTTGTTCGCCCATTCCGGGTCGGCCAGCAGCGGGCGCGCCATCGAGATCAGGGCGGCGCCGCCGCCGGCGAGGATGCCTTCGGCCACGTCGGGCATGTTGATGCGGTTGGTCGCGACCAGAGGCAATGTCACTTCCGGGCGCAGCTTGGCGGTCACGCCCGCGAACGCCGCGCGCGGCACCGATGTGGCGATGGTCGGCACCCGCGCCTCGTGCCAGCCGATGCCGGTGTTGAGGATCGTCGCGCCGGCGGCTTCGATGGCCTTGGCCTGGGCGACGATGTCCTCCCAGCCCGAACCTTCCGGCACCAGTTCCAGCATCGATAGCCTATAAATAATGATGAAGTCCGGCCCGCACGCTTCGCGCACCCGGCGCACGATCTCGGTCGCGAAGCGCATGCGCTTCTGCAGATCGCCTCCCCAGGCATCGCCGCGCCGGTTGGTGCGTGCGCTGAGGAATTGGTTGATCAGATAGCCTTCCGAGCCCATCACCTCGACGCCGTCGTAGCCGCCGTCGCGGGCGAGGCGGGCGGCGTTGGCGTAGGCCGAAATCGTGCGCTCCACGCCGAAACCGGTCAGCGCGCGCGGCGTGAACGGGTTGATCGGCGATTTGACCTTCGACGGCGCCACCGACAGCGGGTGATAGGAATAGCGGCCGGCGTGCAGCAATTGCAGGCAGATCTTCGCGCCGTGCGCGTGCACGGCGCCGGTGACCAAGCGGTGTTTACGCGCTTCCCACGGCCAGCTGAGCTTGCTGGAGAACGGTGTCAGCCAGCCCATCATGTTCGGCGAGAAACCGCCGGTGACGATCAGCCCGGCGCCGCCGGCCGCACGCTCGGCGAAGTACGCGGCGAGCTTCGGGAAATCGCTGGCGCGATCCTCCAGCCCGGTGTGCATCGACCCCATCAGCACCCGGTTGCGAAGGGTGGTGAAGCCGAGATCGAGCGGCGAGAACAGGTGCGGGTAGGGTGTGGCGGCAGGCTGGGCGGTCATCGGCCAATACGCAAACGTATGGAAGCGCGCACGATGCCGGGAAAGACGGCCGTGCTCAAGAGGTTTCGATCAAGGGAGGCGATCGACGGAGCGATCCGGGCGTTTTTGGGCTCGCTAGCGGACTTTACAGCGCCGGATCCGCGATTGGACGCGAAGTGCAGGACAGGGCTGCCGCCGGGTCTGGCAAAATAGCCGGCTTCCCACGCCACTACCGAGCCGCGAACCATGGGTCACCACGATATCCGTTCCGCCGTCCGCCCCGATCCCGATCAGCCGATGGTCGACATCGCCGATTACGTCATCGACACGAAGATCGAATCGCAGGAGGCCTACGACACCGCGCGCTACATGCTGCTCGATTCGCTGGCCTGCGCGATGCTGGCCATGAAGTTCGAGGGCTGCGTCAAGCACCTCGGCCCGCTGGTGCCGGGCGCCGAACTGCCGGGCGGCGCGCGCGTGCCGGGCACGTCTTTCGAACTCGACCCGGTGCAGGCCGCGTTCAACATCGGCACCCTGGTGCGCTGGCTCGACTTCAACGACACCTGGCTGGCCGCCGAATGGGGCCATCCGTCCGACAATCTCGGTGCCATCCTGGCGGTGGGCGATTACCTCAGCCGCAAGGCCGAAAAAGCGGGCGGCAAGGGCTTGACCGTGCGCGACGCACTGACCTGGGCGATCAAGGCCCATGAAATCCAGGGCGTGTACGCGCTGCAGAATTCGTTCAACCGCGTCGGTCTGGACCACGTCATCCTGGTGCGCCTGGCGTCTACCGCCGTGTCCACCGCGATGTTCGGTGGCGACAAGGAAGCGGTGATTACCGCCGTTTCGCACAGCTGGATCGACAACGGCGTGCTCCGCACCTATCGCCACGCCCCGAACACCGGCCCGCGCAAGAGCTGGGCCGCCGGCGATGCCTGCCGCCGCGCCGTCACCCACGCGCTCAACGCGGTGCACAAGAAGGTCGTCGGCTATCCGTCGGCGCTGACCGCCAAGACTTGGGGTTTCTACGATGTGGCCTTCAAGGGCAAGGAATTCGCCTTCGAACGCCCGTTCGGCAGCTATGTGATGGAGAACGTACTGTTCAAGATCAGCTTCCCGGCCGAGTTCCATGCCCAGACCGCAGTCGAGTGCGCCATGCAGCTTCATGGCCAGGTGAAGGATCGTCTGGACCAGATCGATCGCATCGAGATCGAAACTCAGGAAGCCGGCGTCCGCATCATCGACAAGACCGGTCCGCTGGCTAACTATGCCGACCGCGACCATTGCCTGCAGTACATGATCGCCGTGCCGATGATTCATGGCCGCCTGACCGCCGACGATTACAACGACGACATCGCCGCCGATCCTCGCATCGACGCGCTGCGCGAAAAGATGGTGGTCAAGGAAAACCCGCAGTTCACCAAGGACTACTTCGACACCGACAAGCGCTACATCGGCAACGCCATCCAGGTGTTCTTCAAGGACGGCAGCAGCACCGACAAGGTGTCGATCGACTATCCGATCGGGCACCGCAAGCGCCGCGCCGAGGGCATCCCGGTACTGATGGATAAAGCCAAGGCTGCCCTGGAAGCTCACCTGTCGGCCGATCAGGCCGCCGAAATCATGCGTCTGGCCGCAAATCCGGCCGAGATGGACGCAATGCCGCTATCTGCATGGCTAGGATTGTTTTCTGCATGACGAGTGCGGTTCAGGTTCCGCAATGAATCATGTCGCCCAGAACCTGACCTCGGTCGCGTCCGAAGGTTCCCCTGAAACCTGAACTGTGCTTGGATTCACTCAAGTGTTATGCTAGCGTTAACAAGGCCATGACGCGGCCGGGTCACAATGAACGCAATTGTGTCGCCCCCAAGGCGGCGCTCTGTTCGAACAGACACCACCGAGTCTTTCAATTTCCTCCAAGGAGCATCCATCCATGAATAAAAAACTTCTCTGTGCCGCGCTGCTGAGTGGGCTGGCCGTAGCCCAGACCGTCTCCGCGCAGGACTTCGATGACCGCTGGTATCTCACCACCTCCGCGGGCTTCAATCTCCAGGACGGCGACCGCAACACCCGCAACGCACCGTTCGGCACCCTGGGCTTCGGCAAATTCATCAGCGATACTTGGTCGCTCGACGGCGAGTTCAACTACCAGAACCCGCACTTCGAAAACCAGAACGTCATCCGTTCGCCGCTGGCCCGCGCCGGCAACCTGAACTGGAGCCAGTACGGTGTGTCGATCGACCTCCGTCGCCACTTCGTCGCCGAAGGCCGCAACTGGAACCCGTACGTGCTTGCCGGTCTCGGCTATCAGCGTTCGGAAGAAGAGTTCGATGCGTTCCCGAGCGTGAATTCGCCCGGCGAGCGTGAAGACGGCAACCTTGCCGGCAAGGTCGGCCTGGGTCTGCAGGGCGATCTGGGTCGCGTCGGTGTCCGTACCGAACTCGCCTACCGTCTCGATGCCGACGACAGCAGCGTCAACGCTCCCGATGAAAGCTGGTTCGGCGATGTGCTGGCCTCGGTCGGCTTCAT
>JAYUUH010000355.1:0-3820 GCA_043754745.1 Lysobacter sp. | reverse complement strand
GCCATTCTGGTTCGCCGACGGCGGCGAGCGGTCGCCCGAGGAATACGGACTGGTCGCAGCGCGGCGGCTGGAAGACAAGATCCTAGCGCTCGGTCCGGACCGGGTCGCGGCCTTCATCGGCGAGCCGATCATGGGCGCGATCGGCGTCTACATTCCGCCGGCCACCTACTGGCCCGAGATCGAACGCATCTGCCGCAAGTACGACGTGCTGCTGGTCGCCGATGAAGTGATCTGCGGGTTCGGCCGCACCGGCGAATGGTTCGGCGCGAACTACTTCGGTTTCACACCGGATGTGATGACGCTCGCGAAAGGCATCACCTCGGGTTACATCCCGCTGGGCGCGGCGATGTTCAACGACCGCGTCGCCGGTGTGCTCAAGCACCAGGGGGGTGAACTCGCCCACGGTTGCACGTATTCCGGCCATCCGGTCTGCACGGCGGTGGCGCTGGAAAATATCCGCATCCTGCAGGAGGAGGGCATCGTCGACCGCGCCCGTACCGAGATCGCACCGTACCTGGCGCAGCGCTGGGCGGAACTCGGCGAACACCGCCTTGTAGGCGAAGCGCGCATCGCCGGCATGGTCGGCGCCCTGGAACTCGTGCCCGACAAGGGCAGGCGCGCCTTCTTCGAGGACCGCGGCAAGGTCGGCGTGCTCTGCCGCGACATGGCCCTGCGCAACGGACTGATCCTGCGCGCGACCTATGATTCAATGCTGCTGTCGCCGCCGCTGATCATCACCCGCGAACAGGTCGATGAGCTCTTCGAGAAAACCTGGAAGTCGCTGAACGATACCGCGGTCGCATTGGGACATTGACGACGCTGGCGAATGCCGCCGAGCTGCGCGACACTCGCCCTGTGAACCGCTACCGCCATCCACCGATGCCCCCACCGGGCGAGAGGAATGCCATGAAATTGCGAATGCTTGGTTTGTCCGTCGCTGTCTCCATGCTCGCCGCCTGCGGCGGCGGCGATCGACAGGTCGCCGAGGGCGGCAAAGCCGGGGGCGGCGAGAAGATCGTCAACGTGATCAACTGGTCGGATTACATCGCCGAAGACACCAACGCCAACTTCGAGAAGGCCACCGGCATCAAGGTGGTCTACGACGTGTTCGACAGCAACGAACAGCTGGAAACGAAGCTGTTGGCCGGATCGAGCGGCTACGACGTGGTGGTGCCGTCCTCCGACTTCCTCGGCCGCCAGATCAAGGCCGGCGTGTTCCATCCGCTGGACCGCAGCAAGATTCCCAACTACGCCAATCTCGATCCGACGATCATGAAGCGTCTGGAGAATCTCGACCCGGGCAACAAGTACGGCATCCCGTACATGATCGGCACCACCGGCATCGGCTACAACGTCGACAAGGTCAAGGCGGCCTTCGGCAAAACCGACGTCGCCAACAGCCTGGATCTGATCTTCAAGCCCGAGAACATCTCCAAGCTCAAGGATTGCGGGGTCACGCTGCTCGACGCGCCGATCGACATCATCAAGATCGCGCTGCACTATCAGGGCGAAGATCCCAACAGCGAAGATCCGGCAGTCATCGCCAAAGCGGTGCCGCTGTTGAAGGCGATCCGGCCCTATATCAGCACGTTCCATTCCTCATCCTATATCGATGCGCTGGCGAGCGGCGACACCTGTCTCGTCCTGGCATGGTCGGGCGACATCATCCAGGCCCGCAATCGCGCCGCCGAGGCTGGCAACGGCGTCAACATCGCCTACTCGATTCCGAAGGAAGGCGCGCCGCAGTGGTTCGACATGCTGGCGATTCCGAAGGACGCCAAGCATATCGATGAGGCCTATGCTTACATCAACAATCTGCTGGAAACGAAGGTGATGGCCGCGAACTCCAATTTCATCAGCTATCCGAACGCGATCCCGGCGACCAAGTCGATGATCCTGCCGGAAATCACCAGCGACCCGACCCTGTATCCGCCGCCGGACGTCGCCGCCAAGCTGTGGACCTTCACCGTCGTCCCGCCGAAGGTGGCCGAGCAGTACACGCGCATCTGGACCGATCTCAAGACGGGACGCTGATGCCGGCACGGAGCCGGCGCCGCCGGCTCGCGCTTTATGTGCACGATTGCGCTGCACGACGGCGCGTCGCACAACACGACGGGGATGATGGATGGGTACCGAGCAGGCCAGCAGCGGCACAGACAACGACATCGGCGATTATCTGCGGATCGTCGATGTGCGTAAGGAGTTCGACGGCTTCGTCGCGGTCGAAGACACCAATCTGGGCATCCGCAAGGGCGAAATCTTCGCGCTGCTGGGCGGATCGGGCTGCGGCAAATCGACGCTGCTGCGCTGTCTGGGCGGGTTCGAACGCCCGACCTCGGGCAAGATCTATCTCGACGGCCAATTGATGAACGATCTGCCGCCCTACGAGCGGCCGATCAACATGATGTTCCAGTCGTATGCGCTCTTTCCGCACATGACCGTGGCTCAGAACATCGCGTTCGGCCCGAAACAGGACGGCATGCCGAAACAGCAGATCGAGGCCCGCGTCACCGAAATGCTGAAACTGGTGCAGATGGAGAAGTACGCCCAGCGCAAGCCGCACCAGCTCTCCGGCGGCCAGCAACAGCGCGTCGCGCTGGCCCGCTCGCTGGCGAAAGGGCCGAAGCTGCTGCTGCTGGACGAGCCGATGGGCGCGCTGGACAAGAAACTGCGTTCGCAGATGCAGCTGGAGCTGGTCAGCATCATCGAAAAATCGGGGGTGACCTGCGTGATGGTGACCCACGATCAGGAAGAGGCCATGACCATGGCCACCCGCATCGCGCTGATGGACAGCGGCCGCATCCGCCAGGTCGCCACGCCCGACGAAATCTACGAATCGCCGACCAGCCGTTTCGCCGCCGAATTCATCGGCTCGGTGAACATGATCGAAGGCCGGATCGAAGAGGACATGAAGGACTACGTGACCATCCGCGCGCCGCAGTGGCCGGACGTGATCTATGTCGGCCACGGCATTTCCGGTTACGAAGGACAGGACGTGGCGTTCGCGGTGCGCCCGGAAAAAGTGCAGATCTGCAAAGAGGAACCGGCGCAGCCGCACAACAAGGCGCGCGGCAGGATCGAGGATATCGCCTATTTCGGCAGCCATTCGGTCTTCCATGTGCGGCTGCCCACCGGCTTCAAGATGATGGCCAACTTCGCCAACCAGGAACGCTGGGCGAGCGAGGGCATGACCTGGGGCGATGAGGTCTGGGTGTGCTGTGGCGAGAACGAAGGCGTGGTGTTGACCTCATGAACGCGGGCATCGGCAGGGTTCTGGCGAAACTGGTGCCCGGCAAGCGCTGGGCCGTGATCGCGATCCCTTATCTGTGGATGCTGCTGTTCTTCGCGATTCCGTTCCTGATCGTGCTGCGCATTTCCTTCTCGATGCGCGACCAGACCACATCGCCGCCGTACACGCCGATCATCGAATATATCGACAACGCGGTCACGATGAAGCTCAATCTCAGCCATTACGCGACCCTCGTGACCGATTCACTTTACGTGCAGGCCTACGGCAGTTCGCTGTGGATCGCGGGGGTATCGACGGTGTTCGCGCTGTTGATCGGCTACCCGATGGCCTACGCCATCTCGCGGCTCTCGCCGTCCGCGCGCAATGTCGCGATGATGCTCGTGGTGCTGCCGTCCTGGACCTCGTTCCTGATTCGCGTCTACGCCTGGGTCGGCATTCTCAAGAACAACGGTCTTCTCAACGGCCTGCTGATGAAGCTCGGCATCATCGAGGAGCCGCTGAAGATCCTGTACACGCCGCTCGCGACCTACATCGGCATCGTCTACTGCTATCTGCCGTTCATGATCCTGC
>JAYUUH010000354.1:0-3828 GCA_043754745.1 Lysobacter sp. | reverse complement strand
CGATCTCCTCGATCGACGTGTGCGTGGTGCTGAGCGTGGGAATGCGCTCGGCGCGCAGCATCGTTTCCGCCGCCGAGACCTCGCGCTTGCAGGTATCGAGCTGGGCGTAGCGCGAATTGGCCCTGCGCTCCTGGCGGATCTGCTGCAGCCGGATCGGGTCGATGGTCAGTCCGAACAGTTTGGCGCGGTGCGGGCGCAGCCGCGGCGGCAGGCGGTCGTGCTCTAGGTCTTCGTCGGTCAGCGGATAGTTCGCCGCTTTCACGCCGTGATGCATGGCCAGGTAGATGCAGGTCGGGGTTTTGCCAGCGCGCGAAACGGCGACCAGGATCACGTCGGCCTCGTCGTAATTGGTGGCGATGCCGTCGTCGTGGGTCAGCGCGAAATTCATCGCATTGATGCGGCGATGATAGGTCTCGAAATCGACCATGCCGTGCGCATGCCCCACCCGCGACAGCCGCTGCTGGCCCAGTTCGCGCTCCAGCGGCTCGATGAACGGGGCGAACACGTCCAGCATCAGCGCCCCGCTCTCGGCCAGCACAAGACTGAGATTCGCGTCGACGCAGGAGCTGACGACGATGGGGCGGGTGCCCATGGCCTCGCCTGCGGCGCGGATCAGCGTCGCGGCCTCCCCCGCCTTCTCCGCGGTGTCCACGAACGAGATACGTTCCGTACGGAAATGCGTCTCGCCGAACTGCGTCAGCAGGCTGTGGCCGATGGTTTCGGCAGTGATGCCGGTGCCGTCGGAGATGTAGAAAACCGGTCGGGTCTGGCTCATGAGGCTCGCATTGGGGGTGGCCGATGGGACTACGCGGGGCGCGGTCTTGTTAAAATAACCGCTTTCCCGGCGCCGCACCGCGCCCGCATGGAGTCCCCGTTGAACGAGAACATCCTCTGGCTGCACGCGCTGCGCCTGTCCGACCTCGCCCGCGTGGGCGGCAAGAACTCCTCGCTGGGCGAAATGATCGGCCATCTGGCCGGGCTGGGGGTCTCGGTGCCGGGCGGTTACGCCACCACTGCCGAGGCGTTCAAGGACTTCATCGCGCACAACCAGTTGCATCAGCGCATCTTCGACCGCCTGGCGACCCTCGATGTCGAGGACGTGCCCGCCCTCAACGCCGCCGGCAGCGAAATCCGCGGCTGGGTGATCGACGCCCCGCTGCAGCCGCAGCTCGATGCCGACATCCGTACCGCCTACGCGCAGCTGTGCCAAGAAAATTCCGGTCACGGCGGGGGCGGCATCGAAGTCGCGGTCGCGGTCCGTTCGTCCGCCACCGCCGAAGATCTGCCCGACGCCTCGTTCGCCGGCCAGCAGGAAACCTTCCTCAACGTGACCGGCGCCAACGATGTGGTGCGCAGGGTCAAGGAAGTGTTTGCCAGCCTCTACAACGACCGGGCGATCGCATACCGGGTGCATCACGGCTTCAAGCACGAGGACGTGTTCCTTTCGGCCGGCGTGCAGCTGATGGTGCGTTCCGATGTCGGTGCTTCCGGCGTGCTGTTCACGCTCGACACCGAATCGGGCTTCCGCAACGTCGTGTTCGTCACCTCCAGCTATGGCTTGGGCGAAAACGTGGTCCAGGGTGCGGTGAATCCCGACGAGTTCTACGTCTACAAGCCGACCCTGCGCGCGGGCAAGCCGGCGATCCTGCGCCGCTCGATGGGCGCCAAACAGATCCGCATGGTCTATTCCGACAAGCCCGGCGAGCGCGTGCGCAACGAAGACACGCCGGCCGAGCTGCGCAACGCTTTTTCGATCAGCGACGAAGACGTGCACGAACTGTCGCGGCAGGCGCTGACTATCGAAGAACACTACGGCCGCCCGATGGACATCGAGTGGGCGAAGGACGGCATCACCGGGAAACTCTTCGTGGTGCAGGCGCGCCCCGAGACCGTGAAGTCGCGCGCGCATGCCACCCAGATCGAACGCTACAGCCTCAACCGTCGCGGCGACGTCATCGTGGAAGGCCGCGCAATCGGCAACAAGATCGGCAGCGGCGTCGCCCGTGTGGTGCGTTCGCTCGCCGACATGAGCCGCGTGCAGCCGGGCGACGTGCTGGTCGCCGACATGACCGATCCCGACTGGGAGCCGGTGATGAAGCGCGCCGCGGCCATCGTCACCAACCGCGGCGGCCGCACCTGTCACGCCGCGATCATCGCCCGCGAACTCGGCGTCCCCGCCGTCGTCGGCACCGGCAACGCTTTGGATATCATCCAGGACGGCCAGCCGGTGACCATCAGTTGCGCCGAAGGCGACACCGGTTTCATCTACGACACCGAACTGCCGTTCGAGCGCATCGTCACCGATCTGGACAACATGCCGCCGGCGCCGCTGAAGATCATGATGAACGTGGCGAACCCGGAGCGCGCCTTCGATTTCGCGATGCTGCCCAACGCCGGCATCGGCTTGGCGCGCCTGGAAATGATCATCGCCAGCCACATCGGCGTGCATCCAAAGGCGCTGCTCGACTATGCGAACCAGGACGCCGAGGTCAAACGCAAGATCGACGCGAAGATGGCGGGTTACGCCAGCCCGGTCGACTTCTACGTCGACCGCCTCGCCGAAGGCATCGCCACGATTACCGCCTCGGTCGCGCCCAACCCGGTGATCGTGCGCCTGTCCGACTTCAAGTCGAACGAATACGCCAACCTGATCGGCGGCGCGCGCTACGAGCCGCACGAGGAAAACCCGATGATCGGCTTCCGCGGCGCGAGCCGTTACGTCGATCCGTCGTTCCGCGACGCGTTCGCGCTGGAATGCCGCGCGGTGCGCAAGGTCCGCGAGACCATGGGCCTGGACAACTGCTGGGTGATGATTCCGTTCGTGCGCACTCTCGACGAAGGCCGTAAGGTGATCGAAGTGCTGAAGGAAAACGGCCTGGAACAAGGTAAGGCCGGGCTGAAGATCATCATGATGTGCGAAGTGCCGTCGAACGCGCTGTTGGCCGACGAATTCCTCGACATCTTCGACGGCTTCTCGATCGGCTCCAACGACATGACCCAGCTCACCCTCGGCCTCGACCGCGATTCGGCGATCGTCGCCAACCTGTTCGACGAACGCGACCCGGCGGTGAAGAAGATGCTGTCGATGGCCATCCAGGCCGCGAAGCGCAAAGGCAAGTACATCGGCATCTGCGGCCAGGGCCCCAGCGATCATCCGGACCTGGCCGAATGGCTGATGCAGGAAGGCATCGAGTCGGTGTCGCTGAACCCCGACACCGTGGTCGACACCTGGCTGAAGCTGGCGAAGTCGAAAGCGGGTTAAATCGGAACTATGATTCGGCACGTATGTGAAGCACAAGTCAGAACAAGCTTATACCGGACACTATTTAGTTTTGTATTGATCTGGAAGGACGCAAGATATGCCGCAATCGCCATTTATAACCCGTGTGCTCTTACGTAATTATCGAAGCATCGGTTCGTGCGATGTGTCTTTAGGGCCGTTAACGTATCTTGTCGGCGCGAATGGTGCAGGCAAAAGCAATTTTTTGGATGCGTTCCATCTAGTCACAGATGCCCTGACTAGCTCTCTTGATCAGGCGCTGAATGAGCGTGGCGGCTTAGCCGAAGTCAGACGCAGATCGAGCGGCCATCCAACCAGCTTTGGAATTCGTCTAGAGTTTGTCATCAATGGCCAAATGGGCCACTACGCCTTCAGTATTAGTGCAGTCAAGGATCGTGGTTTTGAAGTAAAAACTGAAGAAGTTAGTTTGGCCGGAGGCAATAAAGGCCCTTATTGCTTAATTGAGCGCGGCCAAGTTATTAAAAGTAGCGAAGCAACCTTGCCTGCTCTCACCAAAGATCGCTTAGCCTTAGTCGCATTGTCTGGCC
>JAYUUH010000353.1:0-3839 GCA_043754745.1 Lysobacter sp. | reverse complement strand
GCGCCGATACCGGTTATCTCGACAGTTGGAGCCTGACCTTCTGATGCAGGTGTTTTTCGAGAATTACAGGAACAAGTATGCCGCCTTGGTTTGAGCATTCTCTTGCTTAGAATTCGACCAATGTAAAAGCAGGTGCACCGAGTGAAAAGGGAGGCGGTCTCGGTTCGTCTCTGCTGGCGGCACCTTACTGTTGATTATTCCTTTCTGGACGGGTGGTTCCCATTGGCGAAGGGCCACCCTTAGGCAGCACTGGCGTCAGCCAGATGCGGCAGAAGCCCCGCCAATGACTTCAAATCCTGGCAGTTGTGATCCGCAACGCGTCGCAGGTTTCGAGCCGATCCGCCGCGCAGGTAGCCGAGCCACGCAGCGGGCGCTTCGCTGCCGGGCAAGTCATCTTCGCGCACGACACCCAGCACTTGGCGTTCAATGGTGGCGAGGCGACAGTTTTCCCAACGGCCGCGGTAGCGACGACGGGTAGGGTAGAGCAAGTCGATGTGTGCCAGCCCCGCGAGTGGGTTGCGCAAGCGCGCCAGGCGGAAACGTGTCGCCAGCAACGGGGCGTCATAGCTCTTGCCGTTGTAGCTGGCGAGCATGATGTCGGCGTGCAGGGTGTCTGCGAACGCGACGAGCAGGTCGCGTTCTGCGGAAAGCGCGGTCATCAGCCACTGACGAATATGCAGGCCGTCGCCGCGCCACTGCGCGGAGCCGATCATGAAAGCGCGCGTGCCGGTGCCACCCGCCAGGCCAGTGGTCTCGGTGTCGAAGAACAGCACGTCGCTGGTCGGGATCATCGCCTCGCGGCGATCGAACGCGCCGCACAACTGCTGCGGCACGGGGTCGCATGGCAGCGTGGCTTCGATCAGGCGCAGACCCGGCGCGATCTCCTCGCCCGGCAGCGCTCGGTCGGCGTCGATCGTTGTGCGAGTCAAGCCGGCGGGCGCGCGCACGCGCAACAGCCGGCGCAGATCGGCCACGGTCTGTGTGGCGTCCGGTCGCGACGTGCGCACGGGCGTCGATACTGTCATCGCCGGTCGTGGCAGCACCGCAGACTTGCCGGCCTGCGCGCGCAGTGTCCGCAGGCGTTCCAGCGTTTCGCTCATGTCGGCTCGACGGCGGACAGCGCGATCAGCACGCGACGTGCATGCGCTTTCGCGGTGGCGTCGCGCGCAGCGCCTTCGATGTTGAGCGTAGGGTTGATGATTGGTCCGACGCAGGCCGGGCAGCCGCTGGCGCAGTCGCAGCCATCTATCAGGCCGGTCGCGCGGCCGACGAGTTCGGCTTGCCGCGTCCACAGCGGCTCGGCCAAGCCCACGCCGCCGGGGAAATTGTCGTAGAGGTAGATGGTCGGCGTGAACGCGGCCAGATCCTCGGGCGTGGCCGGCGCGCCTTCGCCGCGCCGTAATTGCCCGCGACCTTTCGCATCAGCAACCGCGAACCATGCTCCGTCGCCGCTTCCGACGGCCTTTTGCAGGTCCGCGCCGTCGGCCATCACCGCGATGCGAGCGACCACGTGTAGTGCATATGCTGCGCCGAGAAAGCCGTCCAGCGCGTCCTGCTTCGACGCGAACAGACTGTCCAGCACTGGCTGCGATAGTTGCCACCACACCGCGGTGGTGTGCAACTCGGCATCGGGCAGGTTCACCGGGCCGTAGCCGATGTTCTCGTGGGTGTAGTAGCGGATCTTCTTGTAGCCGGAGACGCGGCGAACCACATGCACTTCGCCGTGGTGACTGGCGCCGGTGCCCGCGACCGCCCCATCGAATTGCTCCAACACTTTCAACTTGGTGTAGTCGATGGCGTCGGTGTAGTAATCGACGTGCGTGCGGGTAACGAACGCCTTGCGCCCCTCCCAGTCCAGCCGTTCGACCTGATACGGCGTGGACTGGATCATGTGGATCGCGCCTTCGTAAAGCGTCAACGGCGCGGCGCTGTAATCGACTTCGGCAATGATCACTTGGCGGCCGTCGGTGCGGTCGACCACGACGAAATTGCCGTCGGCGACCGAGCGCAAGCTCACCGCGTTCGCCGGGTAGCTGTCGGCTATCCACTCCCAGACCGCGCCCTCGGCATGCAGCACGCCGTCTTCGGTGAGCAGATCGAGATAAACCTGCGGTTCGACCGGGCCGAAGCGATCGCCTTCGCGGAAGGGCAGCTCGAACGCCGCGCAGCGGATGTGATCGAGCAGGATCACTGGCTGATCGGGCGCGATCCGCGCGTGCTCGGGTGGCGCGCTGGTGAAGAACTCGGGATGGCGGACGATGTATTGATCCAGGGGATCGGAGCTGGCGATCAAGATGCCGATCGACGCTTGCTGCCGGCGACCGGCGCGGCCGAACCGCTGCCAGGTCGAGGCAATGGTGCCGGGGTAGCCGTTGAGCACGACGACATCGAGGCTGCCGATGTCCACGCCCAGTTCCAGCGCCGAGGTTGTAACGATGCCGTCGATCCTTCCTGCGCGCATCGCGCGTTCGGCGTCGCGCCGCTCGGTCGGCAGATAGCCGCCGCGATACGCGCGGATGCGCGGCGGCTTGCGCGGGTCGTGATCGAAGACGTCTTTGAGATATTTGGTCAGCACTTCGACCATCGTCCGCGACTGCGCGAAGATCAGGGTTTTCAGCCCGGCTTTGATCGCCAATCGCGCGATGCGCATGCTTTGCGAGCGCGCGGAGGCGCGTAGGCCCAGATCAGGATTGGTTACCGGCGGGTTCCACAACAGCACGTGCTTTTCGCCAGTGGGCGCACCGGACTCGGTGATCGCGGTCACCGCGCGCCCGATCAGCGCCTCGGCGTGTTCCTTCGGATTGCCGATGGTGGCCGAGCACAATATGAATTGAGGCGTCGCGCCATAGAACGCGCAGACCCGCTCCAAGCGCCGCAGCACATTCGCCAAGTGCGAACCGAATACGCCGCGGTAGGTGTGGATCTCGTCGATGACGATGTAGCGTAGGTTCTCGAACAGCTGCGCCCACTTGGTGTGATGCGGCAAGATGCCCTGGTGCAGCATGTCGGGATTGGTTACGACGATATCGCCGTTGAGCCGGATCGCCTGGCGCTGGTCGCCGGGCGTGTCGCCGTCGAAGGTTGCAGCGCGAAGGCCGAGGCCGCCGGCCTTGTTGAGTTCGAGCAGTTCGGCGACCTGATCCTGCGCCAGTGCTTTGGTGGGGAACAGGTAGAGCGCCTTGGATCGATCAGCGATGGCCGCCGCGATCACCGGCAGCGTGTAGCACAGCGTCTTGCCCGACGCTGTTGGCGTTACCACAACGATGTCCTCGTTGCGCTGGGTCGCGTCCCAGGCGGCGGCCTGATGACTGTAAAGGCGGCTTAGACCTCGTGCGCGCAGCGCCTCGGCCAACGGCAGTGGCAGGTCGGCAGGGAAGGGCGCATAGCGGCCCTCGCGCGCAGGCAGCGTAAACGCGCCGGTAACCCGATCTGGATATTTGTGCTGCAACTTCAACGCAAGCGTGCCGCCGCCGGCGGGCGCGACGTCGTTAGTTTCAGGTGAGTCGATCGGTGAGGTGTAGGGCGAGACTGCGCGCATGATCGGCTCCGGTGGAGCCGCCGTAGATACAACGCTCGCGTCTCAGCTGGTGAGACTGTCCTTAACCTGCGCGCCAGAGCGGTGCCGGTTTCTTAAAGTCCGTCAGTGCGCAACAGCGCATCCACCGCCTCTAACGCCTCTCAAAGGGGGACCTTCGCTTCGCTCGGCAGGGCCGCAAGGCTTTGCCTCCTCCTCGTTGTTCCGGCCCGCACTGTGCGCGGCTGACGCCGTGCTCGCTTTCGGGTGCGCCCCCGCCTGACCGCTCCGCCTGCCGGGCCCCACGAGGCGCATCCCGCGCCGG
>JAYUUH010000352.1:0-3848 GCA_043754745.1 Lysobacter sp. | reverse complement strand
CCGACTTCCGTCCGCTGCGCAGCCCCATTCCGATGCTGGTGATGCGTCACATGGTGGAATCCGACCTGCCGTTCCTCAAGCGGGAACTCGACACGCCGCAGGTGCGGGGCGCGTACCTGCGCTCGTATCTGCGCCGTCTCGGCGGCACGATCCGCCGCAACTATTTCGAACAGGCGGTGGAGGCGCTGGTCCAGGCCGAGATCGAACTGCGCGCCTGCACCCCGCCCGAGGCCCCGCGATGACGACGGGCGGGACCGGAATCACTGGCGATTCGCGACGCGTCGCGATCGTCGGCGGCGGGTTGGCCGGTTCGCTGCTGGCGTTGGCGCTGTCGGAGCGCGGTTATGGCGTCGACGTGTACGAACGTCGCGAGGATCCGCGCGTCGACGGCGCCGAGGGCGGCCGCTCGATCAACCTCGGCCTGTCGAAACGCGGCATCCAGGCGCTGACCGAGGTCGGGCTGATCGATGTGGTGATGCCGCTCACCGTGGTGATGCGCGGCCGGGTGATCCACGCCCCCGATGGCGGCACGCGGTTCCAGCCCTACGGCAAGAACGGCGGCGAAGTGCTGTATTCGATCGACCGCAGCGAACTGATCCGCCTGCTGCTGGATCGCGCGGAGCGCCAGCCGGGCGTGACCCTGCATTTCGATCACCGCCTGGTGAACGTGGACAAGGACCGCCGCGAGCTGGAAATCGAAACCGGCGGCACCGCGCGCCGTGTCGCCGCCGAGTGGGTGATCTGCGCCGACGGCGCGTTCTCGCGATGCCGCCCGGAAATGCAGCGCGGCATGCGTGCGGACTATCACCAGGAATACCTGGAGTGGGGCTACAAGGAATTGACGCTGGCCGCCGGTCCCGACGGCGCGTCGGTGATCGATCAGACCGCGCTGCACGTCTGGCCGCGTGCGCACGGGCTGTTCGTGTCGCACCCCAACCGCAATGGCTCGCATACGCTGACGCTGTTCCTGCCGCACGAAGGCGTCGACAGCTTCGAGACCACCCGAACGCCGGACGACATCCGCGCGCTGTTCCAGAAATATTTTCCCGATCTGCTGCCGATGCTGCCGGGCCTGGTCGAGCAGTGGACCAGCCGGCCGACCGGTTCGCTGTTGACCACCAAGACCGCGCCGTGGCGTTTCGACGACTGGATGGTGCTGGTCGGCGATTCCGCCCATGCCGTGTATCCGTTTTACGGGCAGGGCATGAATTCCGCGTTCGAGGACTGCTCGGCGCTGCTGTCGGTGCTCAAGGCCCACGGCGCCGATCGCGCGGTCGCGTTCGCCGCTTACGAACAGGCGCGACGCCCGCAGACCGACGTGTTGATGGAATTGTCGAAGGCGAATTTCGTCGAACTGCGGCAGAAGGTCAGTTCACCCTGGTTCGTCGCTCGCAAGCGCCTCGACGTGGCCCTGAACCGGCTGATGCCGGACACCTGGCTGCCGATCTACACCATGGTCTCGCACACCACGATGCCCTACGCCGACGCCCGTGCGCGGGCGCTCAGGCAGGACCGCATCCTCGGCACCGCCGCGGCCGCGCTGCTGGCGACGGTCGGCTGCGGGCTGTGGTGGGTCTTGAAGCACTGAGTCCCGCGCGCATGGATGCCGTCGAATCGACGCTGTTCCGCACGCTGCTGCCGGATGCCGTGCTGGTCGCCGAAATGGCGCCCGCCGATGCGGTTCCCGAGCGCCTGCCTGCGTCCGAGCAGAGCCTGATCGAACGCGCGGTGGAATCGCGGCGTCTGGAATTCGCCGCCGGCCGCGAGCTGGCCCGCACGCTGCTGGATCGTGCCGGCGCCGGCACCGGGGTCCTCCTGCGCGACAAGGACCGCGTGCCGACCTGGCCGCAGGCGGTGGTCGGCTCGATCACCCATTGCCGTTCGCTGTGCGCGGTAGCGCTGGCGCCGCGCGCGGTCAGCGCCGGCATCGGCATCGATGTCGAGCCCGCGCGACCGCTCGACGACGGTCTCCACGCGCACATCCTGCGTCCGGCCGAACGCGCCCGCATCGATGCGCTGCCGTCCGCATTTCGCCCGCTGGGCGGCATCCTGGTGTTTTCGATCAAGGAAGCGGTCTACAAGGCGATTTATCCAGAACGCCGGGTGTTCCTGAATTTCAAACAGGTCGAGATCGAATTCGTGGGCGAGGACGGCTTCATCGCCGAGGTGCTGCTGCCGGGGGCGAGTCTGCCGGGTCATGCGCGCATCCAAGGCCGTTATCGCGTCGCCGATGGCCATGTCGCCAGTGCGGTGGTATTGCCGCCGTTGTAAGGGTTTGTGGCGCCGATGATGCTCGTCGTTGCGCCGTACCCTCTCCTCCGACCCCTCTCCCGATGGAGAGGGAAACACAGTGCTGGTTTCTACAAGTGCGGGTCTCGAAACAAAGGCTTGTCTCTTGTTTCAGCCCACAGCCATTCGATATCCGTGCAGCCGCTCGTACACCGGACGACACGCTTCGGCCACCGCCAGCGCATCGCCGGTCAGCGTGTCTTCGCGCGCGCGCCAAGGCTCGAAGCCGGTGGAGCGCCACACCGCGTCGTACCAGTAGGGCGCCCACACGCCGTCGCTGTCGCGCGGTCCCGCGGGCCACGCCAGCATGCGCGGCGTGAACGCGATGCCCAGGCGCAGGCAAACCGCGCGCAGATGCGCTTCGGGCGCGCGCAGGAAATCGCCGGCGTCGATCACCATCGGCACTTCGCCCAACCGCGCATGCAGCAGATCGAACAATCGTCCCTGCTGCGGCAGGCCGATGTCGTCGGGCGTCGCGGTCGCGCGCGATTTCAGATACGACGCCACCACTTCGGACGGGTCGCGGATCAGCAGGATGTTGCGCAGACCAAGCACCCATCCGGTCTCCATGCCCGGCAGCAGATGATGGCTCATGTGTTTCTGGCACCAGACCGGCGCGCCGCCGGGCACGGGGCCGAGCAGGGCATCGGCGACGCGGTGCCAGTCGGTCTCGCCGGTGGCGATCACCTCGTCGCGGCCTGGATGATCCAGCCCGGTCGCCGCCAGATACGCCGCGTACAGCGGCTCGTCGCTCACCGCGCAGTCTTCGCGGTGTTCCCAGGCGCGCATCATCGCCGTGGAGATGTTGCGCGGGCCGCTCCACATCGCGATGCGTAGTGGTTCGGGCCGCAGCGATTCGGGGTCGGATGCGTTCATGCGAGCCGCACGCCCGCGCGCATCGCCACGTCGCGTGCGATCAGATCGCGATACAGCGCCTGCAGCCGCGTCGTCATCGGCCCGGGCAGCGCAGGATTTTCGTCGCCGATTGTCCGGCCATCGATGCTGCGCACCGGCGCCAGTCCGGCGAAGGTGCCGGTGGTGAAGGCTTCGTCGGCGGAATAGACCTGGCTCAGCGTGAAGTTCTTTTCGAAGCAGGGAATCCCGGCTTCGCGGCATGCGCGCAGCACGTTGGCGCGGGTGATGCCGCCGAGGCAATAGTCGCCGGTCGATGTCCACACTTCGCCACGGCGCACGATGAAGAAATGCGTGGAATTACAGGTCGCCACGAACCCGTGCGGGTCCAGCATCAGCGCTTCGTCGGCGCCGGCTTCGATGGCCTGGATGCAGGCGGTGATGCAGTTGAGCTTGCTGTGGCTGTTGAGCTTCGGATCCTGCACATCCGGATACCCGCGGCGCACGTGCACGGTGAACAGGCGCAGCCCGGCGGCGAGGGTTTCGGGTTTGGCGACCTTGAACTCGGGAATGATCACCACCGTCGCCGGCCCGACGGTCGCGCGCGGGTCCTGGTAGGGCGTGCGCTTCACGCCGCGCGACACCATCAGCCGAATGTGCGCGCCATCGCGCATGCCGTTGGCGGTCAGGGTGTCGTAGACCGCGCG
>JAYUUH010000351.1:0-3872 GCA_043754745.1 Lysobacter sp. | reverse complement strand
CGATGTCGTTGCCGCCAGCGCCGTCGAAGTCGCGTACGCCGTTGTTGAGGGTCGCATGCTGATTGCCGATCCAGTCGCTGTCCAATGCGCCGGTCATCATCGAATGATCTTCACTTCGCTGGGCAGGGCGATCAGCAGTTCCGCACCGGTCGTACCGTTCATGTCGCTGGCGCAATTGGCGATGTCGATGCAGACCTTCCAGTTGCTGTTGGGAGTGATCCAGACCGTTGAGGTTTCCAGCCTTCGGCTTCGCGAGACGATCGGACGTAGCGTCGCGATCGCATCCGGACCTGTCGATGATAACGAGCGACGATGACGATTCCCGCAAGGTCGCCGACGTATTCCGTGGATGAATGCGGAAGATTGTGAGCGGCGCCTCATGTCGCGTAGGCGTAGACGAAATATAAATGCATCAGCGCCAGTGCGGCCAGCAGGCAGCCGGCGCCGATGTGCAGGGCGGTGGTCCATTGCCCCCACGAGCCGAGGCGATGACTCGGCAGCAGATTGAGCAGCGCACCGGCGACCACCACCAGCATGGTCACGGCGAACGTCGCGTGCAGGAAGCCCGCATGTCCGAAGCCGGCGTGCAGCACCAGCATCGCCAGCATCATCAGGCCGAGCACGCGATGCGCGATCTGCAGCGCGCGCAGCGACGTGCCGCTCAGCAATCTGCGCTTGATCCATGCCAGCGACAGATCGAAGCCGAGCAAGCCGACGAGGATGTAGCCGGTGACTTGCTTGTAGGCGTCCAGCCGCTGCAGCGCCAGCAGCGAGGTCCAGCGCGGCGGCCATAGCCAGGCGATGCACGATACGAACACGCCCGCCAGCGCGCACCACGACGCCACGATCAATGCGGTCTGGTAGGCCGATTTCGGTGCGGGGCGTCGCCGTGGCCGCGCATTCACGGCGCGCTGCCCGCATTGTCCGGCACGCTCGCGCCTCGGGCGGGCGCCGACGGCTCGCCCGTGTCGACGGACGCGCGTTCCGGCCGCGAATGCGTCTGCAGCAGCAGATTCAACGATGCCGTGGAGTTCTTGGCTTCGACGCGTTTGCGGAAGGTATCGGCATCGGGCAGGAAGAGTCCGTCCTTGGGCCAGCGCTCGCCCAGTTGCGGGCGCTGCGCGGGGTCGAAGGACTCGCTCTTCTTCAGGTACGAGCCGTAGGCGTCCATGGCGACCATGCGGTATGCGCCGAGGATTTCCACCAGTTCGTCGGTGGAAATCTTCGCGCGCGGGAACGACCAGGTGGTGGCGCCCATCACATCGTCGAGTTTCCAGTCCTTGCGCGGACTGTCCGGATGCTCGTTGTGACAGCTCACGCAGGCCGGCGCCGATGCGATGTCCGGAAACATCGCGGTATGCCGCCCGGTGCTTTCGTCGATGAAGAACTGCGGTTTCCGTTCTTTCTCGATCTTCCCGGAATAGGCCAGCTGCGCGCCCTTGAAATGATTCGAGGCTTCGATGGGATAGGTCGACCCCAGGAACAGGCTGAGCTCCGGCATGCGTTGCTGCAGTCGGTTGGCGGTTTCGCGCAGGAACAAGGCCGGCAGCGGGCCGGCATGCACGTCCCTGGCCTTCCAGTCTTCGCGATATTTCAGCCCGTTCTTCAATCCCGGCGTCACGATCTCGGCGGTGTAAATCGCGCGGATCGAAGCGTTCTCGGCGTCGAGCAGGCGGAACAGGGTTTCGACCGGCACATCGCGGCCACCGCCGGCGCTGTCGTCCAGGTCGGCCGGCGCGGTCGCGAACAGATAGATGGCGATCACCGACAGCGCTGCGAGGATCAGCACGGACTTGTGTATTTTCTGCGGCGTTTTCTGCAGGATTTGCGGCTGGCTTTTTGGCGTTGTCATGGCGTGGCCCCGGACGGTCTGGCTTTCACGACGGTTTCGCCATACGGCGACGCGGCGGTGTCGAGGTAAGCGGCGACCACGTCGGGCGTCAGCGCGTCCTTGAGGTCGTGCGGCGGATCATGGCCGTGATTGCCGTGGAAGTCGTGGCAGGTCAGGCATGTTTCCCAGCGTCGATCATTGATCAGAGCCTCATGCGTGGGCCGCGCCGGATCGTCCTTCATCGCCATGTCGCTGTGGCAGGCGGCGCAGAAGCCGGCGTTGGTCTGGCTGACGCGCGTGCCGGTGTGTTCGCGATGGCAGCTGACGCAGGTTTGCGGTGCGATCGCCAGACGGGCGGCTTCGAAGCGCGGTTCCAGAAAACGATGGGCGGGATGGCGATCGTCGGGGTTGTCGTGGCATTCGATGCAGGCCGCGTTGTCCACCGGACGCATGCCGAAATCGGCGTCGCCGGCGCGCAGCCCCAGCAGATGTTTCGTCTTCGCCTGCAATTGCTGGCGAAGGCTGCCGGGCGCTTCGCGGTGGCAATCGGCGCAGGCCAGTGCGTCGTGCCCCGGATTGTGCGCATTGTTCGGCACGAATTCCGCCAGCGCCGGCGCCAGCAGCAACAGCGGCAGGAAGGCCGCTGCCAGTCCCGCGGCGTAGGCCATGCGGCGCAGGCTGCGCCGGCGCGGGGCATTGGTCTTCAGGAAGAAGGCTTCCACACGTACGTCGGCATCGTTCGCCTCCGCCTTGAACAGGCCTTCCAGCAGCCGGCGCGTGTATCCCGGCGGGCCGCACACGTAATAGCGCGCGCCGGGAAACTGTTTCACCGTTTCGAGAATGTCTTCGCTGTCGATGAAACCGTCGACGTCGTCCGCACGCAGATGACAGCTCACGCCCTCGCCGCGGATGGCGGATGCCTCGATCCGGTCGGCATAGACCATGTCGCCGCGTCGCGAGGCGCTGTAGTCCACGTGCAATGGCTGATCGGCGCGACGGCCGTGCAACAGCGACAGTGCCAGCGTCACGCCCACGCCGGCGACGAAACACACCACCGGGCGGCCATCGGCCGGATCGGCCTCGCCGGCCGGCACCGCGATCCGCAGCGGAATCGACGCGAAGGTCGGATCGTCGGCATCGAGCAGGCGCATGCTGAGTTCGCCGCCTTCGATGCGCCGCATCGCGATGCTGACGGTGTTGCCGTCTTCCGACTGGCGAACGACGGTGTAGGTACGGGTCACCCAGGTCTCGTCCAGCCACGCCTGCAGCACCACGTGCTGCGCGGGCAAGGCCTGCGGATAGGGCGGGAAGCCCACCAGTTGTAGATCGATCTGCACGATGCGGCGTTCCGGGGCGTCGGCGTCGGTCAGCACCGTGCGCGTGGTGTTCGCGACCTCGTACCACGGCGACTCGCCGAGCAGTTCCTGCACCAGCGGCCGGCAACACCCGCACTGCAGGCCGCAGCCGAGCTGGGTGCCCAGCGACTCCAGCGTCGATGCCGGCGCGGTGGCGATGGCCGCCTTGATCCGCGCGCGACCGACGCCCGCGCACAGGCACACCAGGTCGTCCTGATCCTGTGCCTGCCGAATGGGGATTGCGTCCATGCCACCTCTGCGGCGCGTGCCGCCGTAGCGACGGCCATCGCGGCCGCCGTCCTCGTGTCCGCGCCCCGCTGCTGCGCGAAGCGTCGCTCGCGAGCCTCCTGTCGATCGTTCCTGCGCTTGCGCGCCGGCCCGATCCCTCGCTGGCGCTATGGTTAACAGCCCGGCGCGGGTTTTTCAAGCGCCGCCGCCGGTGGGCGCCAGCGCCGGACGCGCCGGCCGGCTGCTAGCGACTCCGGTTAGCATTGCGGGCGCAGGCTTCGCAAACCACACGCTCGAACCGCATCGTTACGGCCAGCCCCAAGAGAACCACAGTGCCCAATCCGCTCTACGACCGCCTGTTCGCACCCTTGGCGGAGAAACCCGGCCCCCTGATCGCGCTGGCCGACGACACCGCGATTCCATGCATCGAATTCGTGTCGATGATCCATCGCGCGGCC
>JAYUUH010000350.1:0-11765 GCA_043754745.1 Lysobacter sp. | reverse complement strand
CCTCGCCCGACAGCACCATCTTCACGCCCATCGCCTTGATGCGTCGCGCCAGCAGGAACATCGGCGTGGACGCGCGGATCGTGGTCACGTCGTAGGTTTCGACGTGCCTGATCACTTCCGGCAGCGCATCGAGACCTTCCTCGAAGCTGTAGGTGAAGCCGTGATGGACGGTGCCGAGCGCCTTGGCCGCGACTTCGGCGGCGGCGAGATCCGGCGAGCCTTTCAGGCCGATGGCGAAGGAATGCAGTCGCGGCCACCAGGCTTCGCTCTCGTCGCCGTCTTCGATACGGCGCCGGGCGAAGCGCGCAGCGCAGGCCGCGACCAGCGAAGAATCGAGACCGCCCGAGAGCAGCACGCCGTAGGGCACGTCGCTCATCAATTGGCGATGCACCGCGGCTTCGAAGGCTTCGCGCAGTTCGCGCGCCTGCACCTGCACGCCGGCGGTGGCGTCGTAGTCGCGCCAGGCGCGTTCGTAATAGCGATGCAGCCGTCCGTCGGCGCTGTCGAAATAATGCCCGGGCGGGAATTGGGCCACGTCGTCGCAAACCCGCACCAGCGCCTTCATTTCCGACGCCACCCACACCCGGCCATCCGCATCGTGGCCCCAGTACAGCGGACACACGCCGATGGGGTCGCGGGCGATGATGAAGCGGGCCGCAGCACGATCCCACAGCACGAAAGCGAAGATGCCGTTCAGTCGATCCAGCCACGTGCCGATGTCACTGCCCTCGCGAGTCTTGCTTTCGGAATACAGCGCATTGATGACTTCGCAGTCGGAACCCGACTGGAACGCGTAAGGCTTGCGCAGGGCGCCTTCGAGCGCGCGATGGTTGTAGATCTCGCCATTGACCGCAAGGGTGAGAGTGCCATCCTCGGAATGCAGCGGCTGCGCGCCGCCGGACGGATCGACGATCGCCAAGCGCTCATGCACCAGCAACGCCTGCGGCTCCACGTGCACGCCGGACCAGTCCGGGCCGCGATGTCGCTGTCGCGCGGAGAGCGATAGCGCGAGCGGTCGCAGCGGGCCGAGATCGGCGCCGGGACGAAGATCGAAAACGCCGAGAATCGAGCACATCGGTATTTCTCCTGAAGGAATGTCTGGTGCCGAAAGCAAAAAACCCGCGCTTCCGGCGCGGGTTTCTGGGAACTGGGCTTTGCCTCGATCGCTATGCCTGTTCGCCGACCCGCATCGTGCGCGCACGATTATTCCCGCGATTATTGTTGCGATTCAGGGTACGGGTGGTGGCGGGACGCGAGGTCATGGGCCAACCCTAACCCGGATTCGGCGGCGTTTGCAAGCACGGAATAAAAGCGACACGTAGAGCGGCCTTCAGGCCGCTGCTCCTCTCATTCCGAACGCATGCGAGGGATCTGCTGTTCTTTCAGCGGCCTGGTGTTCGACAGCCGGATGGCTGGTCAGGCCGCTCTACAAAAAAACTCTACGAAGCGATCAACATCTTTTCGATCAGCGCGAAATACAGATCCGGCAAACGCTCGATATCCGCCACCGACACATGCTCGTCGACCTTATGGATGCTCGCATTGACCGGACCGATCTCGACGCAGTGCGCGCCCAGCGGTGCGATGAAGCGCGCATCGGACGTGCCGCCGGCGGTGTTCTCTTCCGGCGCCGCGCCCGAAAACGCAGTCAGCACCTCGCGCGCGGCCGCGCGCAGCGGAACTTCCGGCGTATAGAACGGCTCGCCGCCGCGATGCCAGCGGATCGCATATTCCAGGCCGTGCACGGCCAACGTCGACTCGCATTCGCGCTCCAACTGTTCGGCGCGCCAGGTCGGGTTGTAGCGCAGGTTGAACAGCACCTGCAGCTCGCCCGGAATCACGTTGTTGGCGCCGGTGCCGGCATGCACATTGCTGATCTGGAAACTGGTCGGCGGGAAATTTTCGTAGCCTTCGTCCCAACGACGCGCGGCGAGTTCAGTCAATGCCGGCATCGCCTGATGGATCGGATTGCGCGCCTTTTCGGGATACGCGACATGACCTTGCACGCCCTTGACGGTCAAGGTCGCCGACAAGGTGCCGCGACGACCGACGCGCAACAGATCGCCGAGCGCCGCTTTCGACGACGGCTCGCCGGTGATGCACCAGTCGATGCGCTGCCCGCGCTCGCGGAACAACTGCGCGACTTTCGGCACGCCGTCGATGGCGTCGCCCTCTTCGTCCGACGTCAGCAGCATCCCCACCGTACCCGGATGACCGGGATGCGCGACGACGAAACGTTCGAGCGCGACCACGAACGCGGCCACGCTGGCTTTCATGTCGGCGGCGCCGCGGCCATACAGCAGGCCATCGCGGATCTCCGGCTCGAACGGATCGCTGGTCCACGCTTCGCGCGGCCCCGGCGGCACCACATCGGTATGACCCAGCAGAATGAGCACCGGACCACCGTCGCCGTGCGTCGCCCACAGATTGTCGGTCTGGCCGTAGCGCAGATGTTCGCAGCGGAAACCCGAGCGCTCCAAACGCGCCGCGAGCATCGCCTGGCAGCCCGCGTCTTCGGTGGTGATCGAGCGGCGCGCGATCAGGTCGCAAGCAAGATCGAGGACTTCGCTCATGCGCCGACTCCGAACCGTTTCTTGAAACCGTTGTCGCTGAACCCCTGGGTCGCGACGCCATCGTGGGTGACCACCACCGGCCGGCGGATCAACTGCGGATATTCCTTTAGCAGCAATTTCCACTCGGCGTCGGAAGCCGGCGACTTGCGATTCTCCGGCAGTGTGCGCCATGTGGTCGACGATTTGTTGATCATCGCCTCCCAGCCGCCGAGCGTGTGTTTCCACGCGAGCAGCGTCTCCGGCGCTTGCCGGTGGTCGCGATAATCGACGAAATCGTGCGCGATTCCGAAGCGCTTCAGCCAGTTGCGGGCCTTTTTGCAGGTATCGCAGTTGTTCAAGCCGTAGAGGGTCGTCATCGAATTTCCGGTAACGCGGACTTCAACCCGCTGATGATTTTACTGGTATAGCGGGCTTCAGCCCGCTGAAAACGTCGCTTGGAAGGCAAGCAGCGGGCTGAAGCCCGCTCTACAGGACATCAATCCGCCAATCCGCGCAGCAGTTCGTTGATCGAAGTCTTGCTGCGCGTCTTCTCGTCGACCTGCTTCACGATCACAGCGCAGTACAGCGAATGCGAACCATCGGCGGCGGGCAGCTGTCCGGACACCACCACACTGCCGGGCGGCACTGAGCCGTAGGACACTTCGCCGGTGGCGCGGTTGTAGACGCGCGTGCTCTGGCCCAGGAACACGCCCATGCCGATCACGCTGTGATGGCCGACGACGAAGCCTTCCACCACTTCGGAACGCGCGCCGATGAAGCAATAGTCCTCGATGATGGTGGGCGAGGCCTGCAGCGGTTCGAGCACGCCGCCGATGCCGGCGCCGCCGGAGAGATGGCAATGCCTGCCGATCTGCGCGCAGCTGCCGACCGTGGCCCAGGTGTCGACCATCGTGCCTTCGCCGACGTAGGCGCCGATGTTGACGAAGCTCGGCATCAGCACGACGTCTTTCGCGATGTGCGCGCCGCGGCGCGCGATGGCGCCCGGCACCACGCGCACGCCCAGCGCACGGAACCGCGCTTCGTCGAACCCTTCGAACCGCGACGGCACTTTGTCCCAAAACGGCGCCGGCTGCGCATCGATCAGCGCCATCTCCTGGGTGCGAAAGAACAGCAGCACCGCTTTTTTCAGCCATTCGTTGACGGTCCAGCCGCCCTCGCCGTCCGGCGCGGCGACGCGGAACTCGCCGGCTTCCAGACCGGCGATGACGCGGTCGACGGCCGGGCGGACGCTAGCGGAGATTTCTTCGGCGCCCAGTTCGGCGCGACGATCCCAGGCGTTGTCGATGAGGGACTGCAGTTCGGTGGCGGAAGCGATGTTCATGCGATGGGAAAATCTTCGTCGTCGGAGGGAAATGAGTCGGCGGGAACCGGGACCGGGACCGGATCAATCCGGATCGATCCATGGGGTCATACAGGCACGGCGGCATCCAGCGCAGCGCGCAGCGCGATACGCAGGTCTTCGCATTGGGCTTCGTCCAGCGGGCGATCGTCGCTGTCGGCGATCAGGAACAGATCCTCGGCGCGCTCGCCGAAAGTGGCGATGCGCGCATCGTGGACGCGCACGCGCTGCTGGCGCAATACGTGGGTCACGTCGGCGAGCAGCCCGGGGCGGTCGGTGCAGATCAGGCTCATGCGCGTGCATACCCCGTCGGTCGACGGCTCCAGCCCGATGCGCGGCGCGATCCGGAAATGCTTGAGATGCCGCGGCTGGGTGCGGCGCGAAGGCAGCAGGCGGTCGAGGTCGCCGGCCAGCACCCGCTGCAGCGCCGCCTCGATGGAGTCGACCGATAGCGCATGCTGCGGGTCGCTCGGCAATACGTGGAAAGTATCGAAGATGCTGTTCCGCGGGCCATCCAGCGCGCGCGCCTGCTGGATCGCGAACCCCAGGCGATCGAGGGTGATCACGATCGCCGCGAACAGGCCGTCGCGGTCGTGCGTATGCACGAACACCTCGTAACCGCCGGTATCGCCGCGCAGCAATCGCGCGCGCACCACCGTCGCGCCGGCCTTCGCGCCTCGCAGGGCCGCGGCCTGCCATGCGATCTGATCCGGACGGCTGCGCAGGAAGTTCTCGCGCGGCATCCGCGCGAACAACGCCTCGATGGTCATGGTGTCGAAACCGTCATCGATCAGCAGCACGCGCGCGGCAGCCTGGTTTTCGACGATGCGCTCCTCGGCGGCGACCGGATGTTCCAGACCGCGACGCAGCGCGAACCGGGTGGCGGTGTGCAGATCGGCCAGCAGCCGGTCCTTCCACGCATTCCACAGCTTCGGCGACGTGCCGGCGATATCGGCGCAGGTCAGCAGATACAGATGATCGAGCCGCTGACGATCGGCGACTTCGCCGGCGAAACGATGGATCACATCGGGATCGGTGATGTCCTGTTTCTGCGCTGTCACCGACATCAGCAGATGCTTGCGCACCAGCCATTCGATCAACGCGGTGTCGGCCTCGGACAAGCCATGCGCGAGACAGAACTCGCGCGCGTCGACCGCGCCGAGTTCGGAATGATCGCCGCCGCGGCCCTTGCCGATGTCGTGGAACAGGCCCGCGAGCAGGAGCAGTTCCGGCTTGCGCAGGGATGGCCAGACAGTGTGCGCAGTGGAGAAACGCTCGTCGGGCGTGGCGCTGGCGAAGATCGCGAGATTGCGCAGCACCGCCAGCGTGTGCTGGTCCACGGTGTAGACATGGAACAGGTCAAACTGCATACGCCCGGAAACCTGCGCGAACGCGGGAATCCAGCGGCCGAGCACGCCCAGCCGCGCCATGCGTTCCAGCACTTTCACCGGCTGCGGCCCGCGCAGCAGCTGCAGGAAACGTTCGCGCAGTTCGACGGACGCATCCTGATATCGGGGAATCTTGACCAGGGTTTCGGCGAGCGCCCACGCGGTCATCGAATGCAGGCCGCGACTTCGCGGATGCGCGGCCCATGCGGCGAACAGTTCGAACGCCTGCGTCGCGCCCTGCTGCAGCCAGGCGCGATCGCGGGCCGCGAGATAGCCTCGACGCAGTTCGAAATGCGCGTCCAGCGTCTCGACCTCGCCCTCGCCTTCCAGTTGTTCCTCGAAACGCTGCAGCAGGCGGTCGTTGATGCGCAGCACCCGGCCGGCGCTCCGGTAGAAGCCCTGCATCATCTGTTCGACCGCGAGATTGTCGGCGTCGTCGGTGTGGCCCAGACGCGCGGCGAGCAGTTTCTGGTAATCGAAGCGCAGCCGTTCCTCGCGCCGCTTCGCGACCAGATGCAGGCCGAAACGCAGGCGGGTCAATGCCTTGCGCTCGCGTTCGAGGGTATCGAACTCGACCGCGCCGATCTGGCCGAACGCCAGCATCGACTCGAGATCGCCGCTGCCCAGCAGCCGCTGCGCCATCCAACGCAGGGTCTGGATATCGCGCAGGCCGCCGGGACCGTCTTTCAGATTCGGTTCGAGATTGTCGGCGGTGTCGCCGAAACGCGCGTGACGCTGCGCCTGTTCCGTGCGCTTGGCGTGGAAATAGTCGCGCGCTGGCCAGACTTTTTCGGGAGCGACCGCCACGCGCAGCGCGTCCGAAGCGGCGGCATCGGCCGCCAGTATGCGCGACTCGAGCATCGCCGTCAGCACGGTCTGGTCGGCCGCGGCTTCGGTGCATTGCGCCAGCGAGCGCACCGCCTGACTCGCCTGCAGGCCGGCGTCCCACAGCAGCGCGAGGAACCGCGCCAGCGCATCGCGATGCGCCTGCTGCAGCGCATCGTCGGCCAGCACCAGCACATCGATATCGGATTGCGGAAACAACTCGCCGCGGCCATAGCCGCCGATCGCGAACAGCGCGAGTCCGGCATCGCCGGGCAGGCACCGCGCCCACGCGGCGCGGATCAGGTCATCGACCGCCGACGCGCGCGCGCCGACCAGGGCATCGACATCGTCGCCGCGATCGAATCGCACCGCCAGATCGGCGTCGGTCTGCGCCAGCGCGGATCGCGTCGCGGCCGCCCATGCGGCATCGCCATCCTGGCCGCCGGGCGGCGAGGGATCTGAACCGCCGGCCGGATTCGTGGGGGCGGCGACAGGCATCGGCTCAGAGGTCGTTGTCGTCGCCGGGCAGGCGGGTGAGGATTTCGACGCCGGTCTCGGTCACGGTCACCGTGTGTTCCCACTGCGCCGAGAGCTTGCGGTCCTTGGTCACCACGGTCCAGCCATCGGGCATCAACCGGGTATGACGGGCGCCTTCGTTGATCATCGGTTCGATGGTGAAGGTCATGCCCGGCTTCAGCACCAGGCCTTCGCCTGGGCGGCCGTAGTGCAGCACCTGCGGATCTTCGTGGTAGATCCGGCCGATGCCGTGGCCGCAGTATTCGCGCACCACCGAAAAGCGCTCGCCCTCGGCATAGGTCTGGATGGCGTGACCGATGTCGCCCAGGGTCGCGCCCGGCCTGACGGTGCGGATGCCGCGGAACATGGCCTCCCGGGTCGCTTCGACCAACCGCTTCGCCATGACCGACGGCGTGCCGACGTAATACATGCGGCTGGTGTCGCCATGCCAGCCGTCCTTGATCACAGTGACGTCGATATTGATGATGTCGCCGTCCTTCAGCAGCTTGGTCGGCCCGGGAATGCCGTGGCAGATGACGTTGTTGACCGAGGTGCAGATGGTGGCAGGGAAGCCGCGATAACCGACGTTGGCGGGAATCGCCTGCTGCACGCCCACGATATGGTCGTGGCAGATCCGGTCCAGTTCGCCAGTGGTAACGCCGGGCTGCACGTGGGGGGCGACGATTTGCAGCACTTCGGCGGCCAGGCGGCCGGCGACGCGCATGCGCTCGATGTCTTCGGGGGTTTTGATGGTCATGGCCATGGCCGCATTATTGCCCATCCGGCCCGGCTTTGCCTCAGTGGCATGCCTCTGCGACTTGCCTGCAAGTACCTGTTCCGACTACAATCCCGCGGCTCGACACCGGGTTCGCCCGCTGAAGACCGCCCACGACGGGCGCAGCTCCCCTGGTTTTCCAGTCGGGATGCGGTCGAATCCACACCCGCCGCAATCCCCCGTCCCGGGGTGTCCCTGAAAGCCGTTCGCGGCCCGCCTTCACCGGCACGAGGATCTGGAGACGGCGCAGCGGAGAGGCCCAACCCCGGAACCACGCGACCCGCTTCATCGCGGGCGCACCGCCCTCACCAGATCCGACAGGATCGATCCCAAGGGATCACGGCGGCCGGTTCCACTACTCGGAGTTTCGCAATGCCCCAGATCACCATGCGCCAGATGCTGGAAGCCGGCGTCCATTTCGGCCACCAGACCCGTTACTGGAACCCGAAGATGGGTCCGTACATCTTCGGCGCCCGCGGCAAGATCCACATCATCAATCTCGAGAAGACGGTTCCGCTGTTCAACGACGCGATGAACTTCATCTCGGGCGTCGCCCAGAAGCGCGGCATCATCCTCTTCCTCGGCACCAAGCGCAGCGCGCGCGATTCGGTGAAGGAAGAAGCCGAGCGTTGTGGCATGCCGTACATGACCCAGCGCTGGCTGGGCGGCACGCTCACCAACTTCCGCACCGTGAAGCAGTCGGTCGCCCGTCTGAAGGAACTGGAAGCCGCCGAAACCGACGGCACGTTCCAGAAGATCGTCAAGCACGAAGTGCTGAGCCTGCGCCGCGAACGCGAAAAGCTGTTCGCCTCGCTCGGCGGCATCAAGGAAATGAACCGTCTGCCCGACGCGCTGTTCGTGATCGATATCGGCCATGAAGACATCGCGATCAAGGAAGCCAAGAAGCTCGGCATTCCGGTCATCGCCGTCGTCGACACCAACTACGATCCCAACCTCGTCGATTACGCCATCCCGGGCAACGACGACGCCATCCGTGCGGTGCAGTTGTACGCCCGCGCCGCCGCCGATGCGGTGCTGGAAGGCAAGGCCGCCGCGCCGCAGGCCGCGACCGTCCGCGAGGAAGAGTTCGCCGAAGGCGACAACGACGGCAAGCGCGGTCCGCGCGGTCCGCGCGGCGCGGGCAAGAAGCCGGACGGCAAGAAGCCCGAAGCCGCTGCTGCCAACGAAGCCGCCGCACCTGAAGCCGCCGCACCTGAAGCCGCGGCACCCAGCGAAGCGCCGGCCGCCGAGTAATCGGCTCCGCGTCATCGGCAAGTCATGCGCCCGCGCGACACTGCGCGGCCGCAGATCCCATCTCGCCGCGCCCGGCGTGCATCGCATGCCCGGGCGACCGGCGTCTCTAAGGCGGGTCGAGACCCGCCCTACACTGATCCATATCGAGGTTTGCAATGGCTGAAATTACCGCCACCCTGGTCAAGGAACTGCGCGAGCGTACCGGCGCCGGCATGATGGAGTGCAAGAAAGCGCTCACAGAAAACAACGGCGACCTTGAAGTCTCCGCCGACTGGTTGCGCAAGCAGGGCATCATCAAGGTCGGCAAGAAGGCCGATCGCGTCACCGCCGAAGGCCGTATCGCGGTCGCCCAGGACGGCGGCAAGGCCGTGCTGGTCGAGATCAACTCCGAAACCGATTTCGTGGCCAAGGACGAGAACTTCCTGGCCTTCATCGATGCCGTCGCCAAGGCCGCACTGGCCTCCGGCGCGGCCGACATCGAAGCCCTGAAGTCGACGAAGGTCGCCTCGGGCGAAACCGTCGAAGAAGCCCGCGCCGCCATCGTCGCCAAGGTCGGCGAGAACGTGCAGGTCCGCCGCATGGCCCGCGTCGACAGCGCCGAAAACGTCGCCGCCTACGTGCACAGCGGCAAGATCGGCGTACTGGTCGAGCTGAAGGGCGGCAATGCCGATCTGGCCCGCGGTATCGCCATGCATGTGGCTGCGATGAATCCGCCGCACAACAAGGCCAGCGACGTCCCGGCCGATTTCATCGCCAAGGAAAAGGAAATCGAACTGGCGAAGATGAGCGACAAGGACAAGGGCAAGCCGGCTGATATCCTCGAGAAGATCATCGGCGGCAAGATCGCCAAGATCATCAACGAGAACACCCTCTACGGCCAGCTGTACGTGCTGAACACCGAGCAGACGGTGGAAGCCGCGGTCAAGGCCGCCGGCGCCGACGTGGTCGGTTTCCAGCGCCTCGCGGTGGGCGAAGGCATCGAGAAAGTGGTGGAAGACTACGCCGCCGAAGTAATGAAGCAGGCCGGTCTGGCGTAAGCCGTCGCATTGCCGAAGAACACCAAGAACCCGCAGGCAACTGCGGGTTTTTTGTTGTCTGCCTATCGATATGGGATCACTGTTTTGGCCGCTGTTTCCGCAGTGATGCCCAACATCGCCATCCGCTGATGTACGCAACCCTGACGCCCGCGCACGCGCAGGCAAGCCGACGATCAGCGGCGGGCTGTGATCGCCGCGCCGAAATCCGCCAGCAGCGGCGCGAGGATGTCGTCACCGCGCAACGCACTACGCCAATGCTCCGGAATACCGTCGATGCCATGAACGATGCCGGCGAGGCCGCCGACGATGCAGGCGGTGGTATCGGTGTCGTTGCCGAGCTTGATCGCGCGTCGCACCGCCAATTCGTAATCGGGGTCGTCCAGCAGGCAAGCACGCGCGCTCCACAGTGAATCGAGCACATAACCAGAGCCGAAAACGCGACCGGCATGGGCGGGGTCGAGGATGAATTCAAGCTCGCGGCGCTCTTCCGAACCCGCAGCATAGTGATCGCGCAGCGCTTCCGCCGAGCGTTCCCAGGCGGTGGCAAAAGATTCGCGTTGTCCCAACCCGCATGCGATGAAACACAGGATCGCGCAGCACACCCGCGACCGTGCATGCCCGTGGGTCACGCGCGACTGCGCATCGGCGTCTTCGACCAGCGCCACAGTGCGCGCACCGTGCCACAGCGCCATCGGCAGCACACGCATCAAGGAACCATTGCCGTTGTCGGCTTCGCCGAAGGACCAGCCTGCAACGGAGGAGAGCCCGAGGCAAGATTCTGCAGTGCCCGTTGCGTCTGCATGCCGATATCGAAGACATGCCAGTCGACCGCGAGATAACCGACGCTCGCCCAATTGCGGATTCGGTTGGCGAAATCCTGTGCGTGGAAGCCGTCGCGTCCGGTCAACGTCGCGACAAGGCACAGCGCCTGCGAACCATCGTCCGACCATGTCCCGGGAGGAACACCGTGGGCAGCGCGAAAGCCTGCCGGCGGCGACATCTCAATCGCGAAGGTCGGCGGCAATGCTTCGGGAGAGGAAAATTCGTAAGGCACGCCCAGCGCATCCCCGACCAGAAGGCCGATGATGCCGCCAGCGATCATGTCGTGATCGAACATCGAGCCGCTTTTCTGTTTATTGCTGCTGCTGGAACACCACTTCCTCGTAAGGCTGCACTACCACCCAGCCTTCGCCCGCGAAGCGCAGCTGGACGCTTTCGCCCGAACCGCGGCCCATCAGCGTGCGCAGGTTGATGTCGGTGACGATATCCGGCGACAGGCCGCCGGACCACGCAACGGTAGCGTTCGGGTCCGTGAACACCGGGCCGGTGCTCGCATTGACCGGCAGCGTCAGCGGTTCGTAATGTGCGGTGATGGCGATGAGGCCATGGCCGCCCAGTTTCACGTTGAACAGGCCGCCGGCCATCATCCCGGCCACCTTGCGCATCATCGTGATGTCGTACGAGATCGTGGACTCGAGCGCGAGCACGTCGTTGCCGTTGACGAAGATCGATTCGCCATCCAGGCGCAGCAGCATGATCTTCTTGCCTATATCGGCCAGATAGACCCGACCTTGGCCCTCGATCTTCATCAGCGACATGCCTTCGCCGGTGAGGGTCTTCTTGAGCAGACCGCCCAGGCCCTGATCCAACAGTCCCTGGCGGGTGAACTTGATGCTGCCCTTGCGCGCGATCATAGAGCCGGCCTTGGCCCAGATCATGCCGTCGACGCGGGCTTCGAGCATGTGCGAGCTTTCCAGCTCGAAAGCCTCGCCTGAAAGATCTTTTTCCTTCGACGAGGACAGGAATTCCTGCAGGGTCTTGACGGCCATGGCGATGCTCTCCAACGGGGATATGTATGGTGCGCCATTGTCGTTGCCGGGCGGCTCCGGCACCATCCCCGGACGTCATCCGAACCCGATACTTCATACACCAGCCCTGCATATCGACTTTCTGGAGCCATCATGCCGTCGATCATCCCCATCCCCCACTCCGCTGCCGAAGCGGCTCGCACCCCGGTGCCCGCAGACCGGCTGATCTCAGGCCAACCCGTCCAAGCGG
>JAYUUH010000349.1:0-11777 GCA_043754745.1 Lysobacter sp. | reverse complement strand
ATCGCGACCGACTTGCCGGCCTTGGCCCGGGTCTTCGCGAAGACGAAGGGATTCGCGGCGGCGGGGCAGACGGTTCCGGGCGCGGGCAGGCTGCCGTCGAGGAAGTACCCGATCACGTAATCGTCCGTGCACACGCTGCGCCCGCTGAAAGCGGCCGTATGACCCCAGCCGGCGTAGCTGAGCAACCGGCTGTTGCGGAGCTGGCGATTGCTCGCGACCGCGCCGGCATAGTTGGTGGCCGGGTCGAAGTAATTGCCGATCACCAGCACCGGGGTGGACGTCGTGGTTTTCCAGGGGCCGGTGTAGCGGTTCCGGGCGGTGGGCCAGGCCGCGCACGTGGCGTTGTTCCACCACCAGCTCGGGCCGGCGAAGGAACCCGCATCCGCATATTGGCCGATCGCGGAATACCAGTTGAAGCCCGTCGGATAAGAGGCATCGGCGCAGTGGTTGCCGAAGTAGGCCTCAAGGCTGTTGTCGTAAACGCTGCGCTTCACCGGGCTGGCGTCGCGCAGCTTCTGCTGGATCGCGCGGTGCTTGGCCAATGCCTTCTTCGACGCGGTCTTGTTGCCCACGAGCGCATCGCCCAGCAGGTCGAGGAAGTCGGCATAGCTCGGCCAGATCTCGGGCGTATACATCGCGCTGATCGCGTCGCCGACCAGCTCGTCGTAGGGGTATTCGAAGACGTCCTCGCCTTCGCCGATCACGATCGTCTGGCGACGGCCGATGGCCAGGATGGCGTCGAAACGCGCCTTCGAGCCGCTCGGGCCGCTGAGGTAGCAGTCCGGGCCCGCCAAGTCGCACTGGTTGAAGAATTGCTGCAGCACGTCCGCCGTCGAACTGCGGTCGGCCTTGATCTGCCAGCCGCTGCTCCACAGACTCGGGTCGAGCACGCCGTCGATCACCATCGCCCGGACCTTCTTCGGGTACAGGTTCGCGTAGGTGTTGCCAATGAACGAACCGTAGGAATAGCCCAGATAGTTCAGTCGCTGGTCGCCCACTGCCTGGCGCAGCAGATCAAGGTCGCGGGCGACGTCGGCGGTGCTCATGTGCTGGAAGATCGGCTGTTTCCTGCCCGCGCAGCGATAGGCGATGTTGCGGTAGCGTGCGAAATAGTTGGCTTCCTGGTTCGCCAGATAGGGGAATGTCGGCAAACCCTGAAAATAGGCGTCGCGGATGTCGTCGTTGTTCCAGCATTGGATCGGGGTGGATTCGCCGGTGCCGCGCGGATCCCAGCCGACGATGTCGAACCGGCCCTGCAGCGCTTCGTTGAGGTAATCGCCGAAGCCGTTCAAGACCAGATCGACGCCCGAGGCGCCCGGTCCGCCCGGATTGAGGAACAAGGTGCCGATCCTGTTCTTGGAGTCGGAGGCAAGGATGCGTGCGACCGCGAGATCGGTCTTCGCGCCGGACGGCTTCCTGTAATTCAGCGGCATCTGCACCGTAGCGCACTGCAGATCTTCGACGCCCTCGAAACAAGGCTGCCAATCGATCACCGGAACCGCCGGCGCCTTGATCTTGAGCGGCGCCGCGAGGGTGGGCAGGCTGACCGCTGCAGCCACAAGCACGATCGCCAGGCGGGCCATCGCATGGAGCTTCACGGTCTTGACAGTGGGTTGGGACGCCATTTCTCGGGCTCTCTCTGGAAGTGGTGCTAGCGTGCGAGCAGGTTCAGGCGACTTTACAACACTGCTCCACCCGGATGCCGGGTTTCAGCTACCGGGATGTGGAGAAGGCACCCATCGAAGCATGTTCATGCAGCGAGAGGATCGATGGTTGCCCGAAATTCGCGTATTTGGTCACGGTTCGAAAAACTGTTTTATTCCGATGGATGTCCATCCATCCGACAGACTTCGAGGGCGACGGAGGTAAGCGATCGCCTCATCGATGACATGCAGGACTGCTGGCCCCTGATCCTCGGGCAGCAGAGAAGTCTGATTCGATTTTCTTGAGCTTCATCTTGATCGATATGTAAGGATGGCGCATTGCGGTTCGGCGCATGGATATCGCCTACCGCCATCTCACTACGTGAGACGAAGAGCCGCTGCCCACAATTGCTTTTCCCTGTAAGATCAGCCCCCTAGACGCACTTTCTCAGGCATCCCCACACGGTGGCACGCGAGCTTTCCGACCGCAGCAGCAAACTCCGTCGCGCCGCCGTGGCTGAGGCTCCCAAATCGAGTCCGGCCCGGCAGCGGCTGGTGCGCGATATCGCGCTGATCATGATCGCGCCGTTCCTGCTGTATCTGCTGGTCTGCCTGTTCACGTTTTCACCGCAGGATCCGGGCTGGTCGCATTCGGGCAGCGTGACCGCACCGCTGCAGAACGCTGGCGGCCGGGTCGGGGCATGGCTGGCGGACGTCCTGCTGTACCTCACCGGCTATGTGGCCTTCCTGCTGCCCCTGATCCTCGGCGCGGTCGCCTGGATCGCGCTGTTCGGCATGGACAGCGATGGCGATGGCGACGCCGATCTGGGCCCGGCCCTGCGCCTGGTGGGGATCGTCGGCTTTCTGGTCGCGGCCACCGGATTGCTGCACATGAAAATCGGCTCGGCGCCTGATTTCTCGGCGGGGGCGGGCGGCATCCTCGGCCAACTGGTCGGACGCTCGCTGTTGCGCGGGTTCGGCATGGTTGGCGGCAATCTGTTCCTGCTCGCGCTGCTGCTGATCTCGATCACCCTCGCCACCGGCCTGTCGTGGCTGGCGGTGATGGACCGCATCGGCGCGCTGGCGATGAAGATTCCGCCGATGTTCCGCAAGGGCACCCAGCAGGCGGCCGAATGGCAGCAGGTGCGGGCCATGCGCGAGGAGCGCGAGGAAGTGCGCAAGGTCGACAGCGAGAAGCGCGCCAAGCGCGAGCCGGTAAGGATCGAGCCCCCGCCGGCGCCTGTCGTCGAAAAGAGCGAACGCGCCAAGCGCGAGCAACAGATCCCGCTGTTCCATGTGTCCGACGGCTCGGGAATTCCGCCGCTGTCGCTGCTGGACGACCCCAAGCCGCAGCCGAAGGGCTACGACGAGGGCACGCTGGAAACCATTTCCCGGCAGATCGAATTCAAGCTCAAGGACTTCCGGATCGAAGCCCAGGTGGTCGGCGCGTATCCGGGGCCGGTGATCACCCGTTTCGAGATCGAGCCCGCGCCGGGCGTGAAGGTCAGCCAGATCAGTTCGCTGGACAAAGACATCGCCCGCGGCCTCAGCGTGAAGTCGGTGCGCGTGGTCGACGTGATTCCCGGCAAGTCGGTAATCGGCCTGGAAACCCCGAACACCCACCGCGAGATGATCTATCTCAGCGAACTGCTGCGCTCGAAGGAATACGACAAGTCGCCGAGCCCGCTGACGCTGGCGCTGGGCAAGGACATCGCCGGACGGCCGACGGTCGCGGATCTGGCGCGCATGCCGCACCTGCTGGTGGCCGGCACCACCGGCTCGGGCAAGTCGGTCGCGGTCAACGCGATGGTGCTGTCGCTGCTGTACAAGGCCAGCGCGAAAGAACTGCGGATGCTGATGATCGACCCGAAGATGCTGGAACTCAGCGTCTATCAGGGCATCCCGCACCTGCTGGCGCCGGTCGTCACCGACATGAAGGAAGCCGCCAACGGTCTGCGCTGGTGCGTGGCCGAGATGGAGCGCCGCTACAAGCTGATGAGCGCGGTGGGCGTGCGCAACCTCGCCGGCTTCAACAAGAAGGTGAAGGACGCGCAGGATGCCGGCCAGCCGCTGCTGGATCCGCTGTTCCGGCCGAATCCCGATCTGGACGAAGCGCCGCGGCCGCTGGAGCCGATGCCGTTCATCGTCATCTTCATCGACGAATTCGCCGACATGATGATGATCGTCGGCAAGAAGGTGGAAGAACTCATCGCCCGCCTGGCGCAGAAGGCCCGCGCCGCCGGCATCCATCTGATCCTGGCCACCCAGCGGCCTTCGGTGGACGTGATCACGGGCCTGATCAAGGCGAACATCCCGACCCGGATCGCGTTCCAAGTCAGTTCGAAGATCGATTCGCGGACCATCCTGGACCAGTCCGGCGCGGAAACGCTGCTCGGCCATGGCGACATGCTGTATCTGCCGCCGGGCACCGCGCTGCCGGAACGCGTCCATGGCGCCTTCGTCAGCGACGAGGAAGTGCATCGCGTGGTCGAGAACCTGAAACAGATCGGCGGCGCGCCGGACTACGTCGAAGGTGTGCTGGAAGAAGTGCAGACGATGGGCGACGGCGTGGTCGTCGGACCGACGGGGCTACCCGAAACCGGCGGCGGCGGCGGCGACGAAAGCGACCCGCTTTACGACGAGGCGGTGAAGATCGTCACCGAAAGCCGCCGCGCCTCGATTTCCGGCGTGCAGCGTCGACTCAAAATCGGCTACAACCGCGCAGCGCGGCTGGTCGAAGCGATGGAAGCGGCGGGTGTGGTCTCGCCGCCCGAGCACAACGGCGACCGCACGGTACTCGCGCCGCCACCGCCGAGGTAAGCGCTGTGCGGGCGGCCGTTGTGGCAAATGCCGGGAATCCTCCAGTAATTTCGTAGGAGGGCCTTCAAGCCCGAGCTTGCCGTGGAGATCACGCATGACTTCGATCACGGCTGAAGCCCGCCTACCCAGCACAGCCCACAGCCGATTCCTGTTCAGCCTTGGCCATTCAGACTCCCGCCATCCCAGCAACCCTGACCGCCGAGCCTCTATCGTGACCGTGATTTCCCGCATCCTTTTCATCGCCACGCTGTTCGTTGCCGGTACCGCACACGCCGGCGGGCGCGAATCGCTGGACACCTTTACCAAGGGATTGAAAGGCCTCGACGGCCGGTTCAGCCAGCAGGTGTTCGACAGCAAGGGCAAGCGCAAAGAAGCCTCATCGGGCCGGGTCGCGCTGTCGGCGCCACGCCTGTTCCGCTGGGAATACCTGAAGCCCTACCCGCAGCTGATCGTCGCCGACGGCAGCAAAGTCTGGGTCTACGATCCCGATCTCAAGCAGGCCACCGTTCGCCCACAGGGCGCGGAAGAACAGAACAGCCCCTTGGCGGCGCTGATCGATCCGCAGAAACTCAGCCGCGATTTCAATCTCAAGGACACCGGCAACCAGGGCGGCCTGGAATGGCTGGAAGTCACGCCGAAGCAGGAGGAGGGCGCCGGCTTCCAGAACGCGCGCCTCGGCTTCGACGCGACCGGCCTTGCACGGATGCAAATCGTCGATGCCTTGGGTCAGCGTACCGACATCACCTTCAGTGGCTGGAAGCGAAACCCCACGTTCGCCGCCAAGACCTTCGGCTTCACGCCGCCCAAGGGCATCGATGTCGTCGGCGACCGCTGATCGCGTCCGCATTGGCGGTCGTCCGTGCCTCATTCGGCCGCGGATCGCTGGTCTGCGCGTTGAACGCGTCATGATCCAGACCGCCCGAGCTACGGCCCCGAGCCGCACTCATCGTTGCCTCGGCTGGGGCTTGGCGGCGACGCTCTGCCTCGGCTCGGCGGCGATTTCTGCGGCGCCCCCGAAACCGTCCGCCCTCGGCACTGCGCAGTCGCGCGCGGCGATCGCGATGGAGCGCGAAACGCTGGACGGGGTGGTCGCCGCGTCGCTGGTCGGCGCATTGTCCGAACAACTGGGTGGGCGCGCCGTGAAGATCAGGCTCAAGCAGGTGGACGTGCAGACCACCAGCCTGCGCGATCGTCTGGTCAGCGGCCAGGGCGAAATGCAGATCGAGTCCTCGCAGGACTGGATCGGCTTCCGCTACAGCACGCTCTACGACGCCATTTCAGAAAGCGCCGGCTATCCGGAACTGAGCATCGGCACGGTCGGCCCGGGTGGTCGCACGCTGCCGAACGATTCGAAACTGGTGCGCGAACTCGACGACCGCGTGGTCGGCATGCTGGGCGACGAGTTCGGCTACCAGCAGGTGCGGTTGCAGTTGGACCGGATCGACACCGTCGAAGCCGGCGCCCGCTACCTGCGCATCGATGCCCGGGGTATCGCCGATTTCGGTCTGGACGGCACCGCGCCGACGCGGGTCGAAGCGCTGTACGACCGCGAACAGAATGCCTGGCTGCGCGTGACCTACACCCTCGACGCTGCGCCGCCCGCGGCATCGTCGACACCGGTCGGCAGTCGCTGAGCCGGCGGGCGCGGCCCGCGCCTGCTAAGGTGACGGGCCAATTCTCACGACCTTCGCATCCGTGGCCCGGCAAGGCACGACTCCCCCGAAAACCGGCGTGAATTCCGGCCTGCTCGACGAGCCCGATCTGCTCGCGGTCGATCGCGACGCTTTGCGTCCGCTCGCCGAACGCATCCGCCCGCGCACCCTGGACGAGATGGTCGGCCAGCGTCGATTGCTGGCGCCGAATACCGCGCTGCGCCAGTCGATCGAATCCGGGCGCGTACATTCGATGATTCTTTGGGGGCCGCCCGGCTGCGGCAAGACCACACTGGCGCTGCAGTTGGCCAAATACGCCGATGCCGATTTCCGCGCGATCTCGGCAGTGCTGTCCGGTCTGCCCGAGGTCCGCCAGGTCCTGGCGGAAGCAGGCCACCGCTTCGCGGAAGGCCGGCGCACGGTGCTGTTCGTCGACGAGGTGCATCGCTTCAACAAGGGCCAGCAGGATGCCTTTCTGCCGCATATCGAGCGCGGCACCATCCTGTTCGTCGGCGCCACCACCGAGAACCCGTCCTTCGAGCTGAACTCGGCGCTGCTGTCGCGCTGCCGAGTGCATGTGATGGAAGCGGTCTCGGCGGACGACATCGCGGTCGCGCTGCAGCGCGCGCTGGACGACGCGGAACACGGGCTGGGCGGCCGCGGCCTGCGGATCGCCCCGCAACAGCTGCAACTGATCGCCTCCGCTGCCGATGGCGACGTGCGCCGCGGGCTGACATTGCTTGAGATCGCGGCCGAGCTGGCCGGCGACAGCGGGGCGGGTGAACAGGAAAGCGAGGTCGGAACGATCACCGACACGATCCTCGAACAGGTGCTGGCCGACCGCACGCGCCGTTTCGACAAGGGCGGCGAGCAGTTCTACGACCAAATCTCGGCCCTGCACAAATCCGTGCGCAGCTCGAACCCCGATGCGGCGCTGTACTGGCTGACCCGGATGATCGACGGCGGTTGCGACCCGAGCTATCTGGCCCGGCGGCTGACGCGGATGGCGGTGGAGGACATCGGCCTGGCCGACCCCCGTGCGCTGCAGATGGCGATCGACGCTTGGGACACCTACGATCGCCTCGGCAGCCCCGAGGGCGAACTCGCGTTCGCGCAATTGGTGATCTATCTGGCCAGTACCGCCAAGTCCAATGCCGCCTACGTGGCCTTCAAGGCAGCCAAGCGCGACGTGGCCGAATACGGCACCCAAGAGGTGCCGCTGCATCTGCGCAATGCGCCGACCAGGCTGATGAAAGAGATCGGCTACGGCAAGAACTACCGTTACGACCACGACGCCGACGGCGGGGTGGCGCTGGAGCAGACCGGTTTCCCCGACGCGATGGGTGAGCGGATCTACTACCAGCCGGTGGAGCGGGGCATGGAACTCAAGCTCAAGGACAAGCTCGACCGCCTGCGCGTGGATCGCGAGCGTGCGCGTCGCGACAAACCCGGGCGGGACGCCGCCTCCGAGTGATATTCGACTTCAAGAATATCGTTCAAATTATTGAATCATAAAAATATCCAGGAATTCAATCGCGACCACCTTGGTGGCCGGGCTCGCACTGGTTTGGCTGGGTGCGCGAATCGCGTGTGGCTTCAGGATGCTTGGCCCGAACCTCCTTCAAAATGATGTCATCCCGAACGAGGGCGAAGCCCGAGGAGGGACCTGCTTGCCGTCTACAGCCCGACTCGGAATTCCCTGACCTGCGTTTATGGAATCCACCGACGCGATCGAGCGGAAACGACCGACGGATCCCAACCGGCGCGATCGTTAACTTGATGTCCTCGCCAGACAAGGCCTTCGCCGGGGACATCGCCCATGTCGTTTCATATACGCATCCGATTGATTTTTATCGCTTTAATCGGAATTATCTTGTTACCCGCCGCACAGGCGACGGCGCAGGAGATCCACACCTGCATCGATGCCAAGGGCAGTCGGAGCTATCAGAACCTGCCCTGCGACGCGGGCCAGCGCACGGCGTCGGTCCGCAGTTACGAAGCGAAGCCGGACGATCCGGCGTTAGCCGCGCGTACCCTCGCCATCCAACAGGAGATGGATCGCCGCAACCGCCCCAGCGGCAAGGCGACCGTCGTCCGCACCGCCAACCGTCGTCCTTCCGGCCCGACGCCGTGCCAAGCGGCGAAAGCCAAGCGCGAGGCCACCTTGAAACGGGTGGGCCTGAAACGGAACTTCGATCTGCTGAGCCGCCTCGATTCCCAGGTCTGGGACGTCTGCAAGGGATTTTGACGGATCAGGGTAAGCGGGGATCGATCGCTTCCTGCTCGATCCGGATCGGCGATCGGCCCAGCGCTGATGCGATGTGCGGCCAGCCCGCACGTGTCGCCCAGTCCATCATCTTCCTGAGGCATTCTGCCGAGGGCACTTCGACGTCCCAAGGGGCCGTCTCGAAGTCCTGCGGCGACATCAACCATGGGAGCAGCGGTTTGCCGGCACTGCTCGCGATGGCCGCCAGATGCGCAGCGATCCGGAAACCGCCTTCGTCGATATCGCCCCAGTGATACACCTGCGTGCCCGCCGGCAGCGCCGTCAACAGGCGCGCGAAGAATGCGCACCATGCCGGCGAAGGCATGCCGCCGGTGTAGATCAACAGCCCGTCGCGACCTGCCGCAGCCCGCGCGGCATCGTGGAAGCTGGTGAGGTTTTCGATGGTCAGCACGTAGCGGGCCCGCGTTTCGATGCTGCGCACCGCATCCACCGGCAAACCGAGGTAAGGCCGGCACAGCGCTGCGGTGGCGTCGGTCAGGATCGCCGTACCATGGCCGGACACCAGTACCGGCTGCGGTTCGCGGCGCAGGCCCAAGGACGACCACAGATGCTCGCTTTCCAGACCGGACGCGGCGAGTTCGCCGGTCAACAGCAGGTCCAGCCAAGGCGTCAGCTTTTCGAGACGCTTGCTGTCGCGGAAGATGCGCGCGCTTTCGCGCCGGAGCAGGCGTTCCTGGGCATCGTCGCCGCGGCGCGCAGCGATGGCTTTGGCCGCGTCCGCGATGTCGGCCGCAGCGTCGGGGCCGCGACTGCGGACCTGACGGCCAAGCGTCCAGGCGTGGAGCACCTCTTCCACGACCGGATGCGCGGCACGCGCGTCGGCGAGGGTCACGGCGGCCTGTTCGACCTGTGCGCTGAGCAGTGGAGCGCCGAGGTGCGCGGCAAGATGTTCGAGACTGACCAGACGCAGGCGCTGCAACCGGGGATGATCGCCGCCGAAAAACGCTCGGGTTCGATCGCGATGCCGCCGTCGCGCGCCGCCAGTGCGATTTCGGCCTCGAATTGTTCGGTGTCGCCCAAGGTCCGCAGATCGCAGTATTCCGGGCATTTCGCAGGCGTCATCGGCAGCGAGACCGACTCCGCCGCCTCGCGCGAGCGCGCCCGCTCGCCTGCGCGCAACAGGCGGAGCAGCGCCTGCCGCGCGGGGCTCATGACGCGGCCCGCTCCGCCTCGATCCGCGCGATCTCCGCCTCCAGCAGTTCCGGATGCAGGGCGAACTGGTCGCTGTGGAGCAGGGCGCGGCCGGCGTCGGTGACCTGCACACGTTCGACCTGCAGCAGCGGGCCGTCGCGGAACAGTTCGATGTAGCTGTCGAGCACGCCGGTGAGCGTGCCTTGGGCGGTGTCGGGCGCGGCCAGGATCAGCTGCAGGCCGAGCGAGCGCAGGTACTGGGTGGTGGCGCGGGCGTTCTGGGCGTCGATCTTGTCGCCGAACTCGTCGAGCATGATCAGGCCGAGCCCGCCCTGCTGGCCATCGCGCTTGCCGTAAGCGGCCGCCAGCGCAGCGCCAGCGATCACGTACATCGGCGCGCGATGCTCGCCGCCGGAGCCGGAGCGCATGCGTTCGCTGAGCGTGCCGATCACGCGGCCGTCCTGCTGGATATTCACTTCGAAACTGAAGAACCGGCGGTAGTCGTCGAGCGGAGACGGCGCATTGCCGCGGCCGCCGATCTTGTCCTCGATGATCTCGCGGAACGCATCCGGCACTTCGCCGGCGCTGCCGAACAGGGTGTCGGTCTCGCCCACATCAGCCACTTTGTGAATAAAGCGGTGCAGGTCTTTGAATTCCGAGGCTATTTCGTAGCGGAACTGGTAGCGCTCGTTGTTCGAGAACGCCGGGCTGCCCATCAGCGTCCGGTTGAGGATCTGGATCTGGTGCTTCAATCGGGTGAAGTTGTCGTACAGCGCCGAGGCGACATTGCTGCGGAAGGTTTCGACCGTGGTGGCGTAGGCCTCATCGGCCTGGGCCTGATGCTGGACGAGCTCGGTGCCCTTTAGACGCTCGATCTCGCGATGGAGCAGTGCATTGGCCTTGCGCCAATCCTGCGGCTCCACATCTAGCGCGATGCCGTGATCCTTGGCGTACTGGGCCAGTCCGGACCAGGCCTCGGGCAGGACGGCATTGAGCGATTTCTCGGCGTCGTCGGCGCGATGCAGGCAGCGGGCGATGCGCTCGGGCAGCTCGGGGTATTTCCCGTCGAGTTCGTCGCGATGCTGCTCGACCAGATTCGGATCGACATCGGGATGGCGGAACGCGTCGACGGCGGCGCGGGCGATGCGCTCGCTGTCGGCGTTGAGGTGGTCGAGCTGGGTCCGTGCATCGGCGGCCTTGCCCTGGGCGACGGCTTCCTGGCCGACCAGACGCTCGACCAGCGCTTCCAGCGCGTCGCGTCGCTCCGCCAGGGCCTGGGCCTGTTCGCTCAGATGGATCAGATCTGGGTCGGCCAGAGAGGCATGGCTGTCGCGCAGCGTCCGGTACCGCGCCGCGGCCTCGCGGTGTTTGAGCAGCAGGTCGTGGATCGCCTTCGCGGCTTGTTCGGGGCTGCCGATCCGCGCCCAATCGGCGACGCGGGCATCGAGCGCCTGCCATGCGGTTTCGAGCCGGCGGATGTCCTGTTCCGCGCGTTCCAGATCCTCGCGCAGCAGTTTCAGACGCTCGCGATTGTCCGAAGCGCCGATCTTCAGTTCGGTAGCCGCAGGCAGACGCAAACGTTCGACGCCGCCGCCTTTCACCACCAGACCATCGCGGCTCAGGCCCTGTCGGGCGCGGACGACTTCGGCTTCGGTCTGGATACAGCGCAGTTCGCCGAGTTGGCGACGCAGATAGCCGAGCGCATCGTCGTCGCCCCGGAGCAGGGCGGAGACCTGCCCATCGGCGACGCGCGCATCGCTGCGCGACTGCCGGGCCTGGCTGGTCAGCGCGATCTTCACGCCATAGACCGAACGCCCGCCCTGCAGCGCGCGGTACAGCTTCACCGCGCGTTCCTCGTGTTCGACGGGGATCAGCAGCGCTTCGACATGGCTGCGCAGATAGGCTTCGATCGCGCCCTGCCAGGCGGGTTCGGTCACCTGCATCAGGTCGCAGACAGGGCGGCAGGGGATGCCGGCCTCCTCGAAATAGCTCATCAGCCGGATCACGTCGCTGCGCAGTTCGGCCTGGCCGGCGTGCAGGCGGGTCTGGTTCTGCCGCGCGCTCTTCGCGCGCTGGCGCGCGGCGTCGAGTTCGCTGCGCAGTTCGTGCGTGCGCGCCGCGACCATCGTTATCGTCGGCACGACCTGCGCCATCGCCGCCTGCAACTGGACGTGCAGCGCCTCCGGCGGCAGGTCGATATCGGCATCGGCAGGGAGTGCGGACAGTTGTTGGAACAGCGCGCCC
>JAYUUH010000348.1:0-3886 GCA_043754745.1 Lysobacter sp. | reverse complement strand
TTTTTTCCAGGCGCGTAATCCGGATTGAAGCGACCCGATCCAGGTCACTATCGACTCTTGAACGACAACGCAGCACATCAATCACAGCGTCGCGGATTTTTTCCGGCGCACTGGATAACGACATGAACGCATCATTCCAACTCCTGCACGCCGACGAGAGCGCCACGCCGATCAAGGGCTGGGTGCGGGGCGTGCCCCTCGAACCCGAAGCGCACCAGCAGTTGCGCAACATCGCGTCCATCCCGTTCGTCGGGCCGTGGGTCGCGGTGATGCCCGACGTGCATCTAGGCAAGGGCGCGACCGTGGGCTCGGTGATCCCGACCCGCGGCGCGATCATCCCGGCGGCGGTCGGCGTGGACATCGGCTGCGGCATGGCCGCGGTGCGCACCACGCTGCGCGCCAAGGATCTTCCCGATTCGCTCGCGCAGCTGCGGAATTCCATCGAACGCAGCGTGCCGGTGGGTAACGGCAAAGGCGGCGACCACCGCAAGCTACCCGACAGCATCGAGACGCGCATCGCCCGGTCCGGCCTGGTCGAACGGCTGGACGCGATCAAGGCCAAGCATCGCAGGATCCGCACCGACAAGCTTGACAGACAGATCGGCACGCTCGGCGGCGGCAATCACTTCATCGAAATCTGCCTCGACGAGGAAGGCGCGGTGTGGGCGATGCTGCACTCGGGTTCGCGCGGCACCGGCAATCTGATCGGCAGCTACTTCATCGAGCGGGCGCGCGAGCAGTTGGCGCATCGCGTGCTGGGCTTCCACGTGCCCGACCGCGATCTGGCGTTCTTCATGGAAGGCGAGCCGCTGTTCGACGACTACGTCGAAGCGGTGTCGTGGGCGCAGGACTACGCACGCGCCAACCGCGAGGCGATGATGGCCCGGGTGCTGCACGAGATGCATCATCGCCTGCCGAAGTTCCAGCTCGAAAAGACCGCAGTGAACTGCCATCACAACTACGTGCAGCGCGAGGAACATTTCGGGCAGTCGCTGCTGGTCACCCGCAAGGGCGCGGTCAGCGCCCGCGCGGGCGAGCTGGGGATCATTCCGGGCAGCATGGGCGCGAAGAGTTTCATCGTGCGCGGCAAGGGCAACCCGGACAGCTTCTGCAGCTGCAGCCACGGCGCGGGCCGCAGGATGAGCCGTACCGCCGCGCGCCAGCGGATCACGCTCAAGGAACACCGCGAGGCCACGGCGCATGTCGAATGCCGCAAGGACGAAGGCGTGATCGACGAATCGCCCGCTGCCTACAAGGACATCGACGCGGTGATGGCCGCGCAGAGCGATCTGGTGGAAGTGGTGCACACCCTGCGCCAAGTGGTATGCATCAAGGGGTGAGGGTGAGGGGCAGCGCGCTTGCGCGGCACTGCCGCATGGTTGCCCCGAACGCCAGCACAGGGATGTGCTGGCCGGACGTTCCGAAATCGCAGATGTATCGCCATGGACGGCGTCGCGATACCACCCAAGGCAAACAACTTCGCGACGCCGCGACGTCCATTAAAACCAAAAAACGCCGTGCATCACGCACGGCGTCTTTTTTCATGCGGAACTGACGGTCACCCGCAGCAGTAGCACTGCAATGGCTTGCCCGGACCACCCGGGCCGAGACTTCCGCCGAAACCGGGGCATTCGGTCCTGCATGCCCAAGCATTGCAGCTTTCGTACTGGGTACCCGCGGCGCCGGTCTCGGTGGCGACGGCTTAGGCGGCACCGAAACCCATCGCCGCAACGAACGCGGCCCCCAGGATCAACGACCGGAACGACACTCTGCGCATCTTCATATCGACACTCCCATGTTGACGCTGCACGCCTCCTTCCTGGCGACCTGCGCGACGGAATGGTCGCGCCCTCCCTGGCGCGGGCATCGCGACACCACATTCACTCGGGCGCGCAGCAATCGCAGAGCGGGCCGCCGTTGGGCATGGTGCCGTAGTAAGTGCCGCCCGCTTTGCCGCAGGCCGACATGCACGGCCACACATCGTCGCAGTAGCCGCGCTGCTCTTTTCCAGGCCGATCGGTGGCGCTGGCGAACGCCTGCATCGCGCCGAAACCCATCGCACCGACGAACACCGCGACGAGCAGGCCCTTGCGCCAGAACTTTCCTGTCCTTGTCATCTCAACTCCCTGTGCGTGGCCGCGGCGGCGCGTCCTTGCGCCGCAGTCCGGCGAGAAGATCGTCGACCTGTTCCCTGGTATCGAAGACGCCCTGTATCGCGTGGCGGACGCGGCCATCGCGGTCGATCGCGAGCAGTAGCGGCACTCCGCGCGCGCGGTAGAGCATCAGTTCGCGCGGCGCATTCAACAACGCGACCGGAAAATCGAAGCCATGCGCGCGGACGAACGCATCGGCCTGCGCGGCATCGCACTGGCAGACGCCGATCACCGCGACGCGATCGCCGAACTCCTTCTGGATCGCACGCGCGGTCTCGGCCACCGTCGGCGCGGAAGCGCGACAGTACCGGCAGGTGTGATTGAAGAAGAACAAGATCTGTCGTTCGCCGGACGGCTCGCCGAGCGCGAGCTTCGCGCCGTCGAGCGCGGTGGCTTCGACCACCGGCACGTACATGCCGGGATAGGCATACGCGGCACGATCCGTCAGCCAGTCGCGATCCGCGCGCAGGCCTCGATTCTGCCAACCGAGCAGGGCGACGAGGGCGCTCGCCGCCAACAACGCGATCCATACGAAGATCGAGCGCCACATCCTGGTGACCCCGCGAAACACGATGTCCGCATACTGGAAGCGCCTTCGGCGCGCGTCAAGCGCCGCGTCCATGTTCAGACCGTGGTGTGCGCTTGCTCACGTTCCTGCTGCTGCAGCGTCCACATCTGGGCGTAATGCCCGCCGCGCGCCAGCAGTTCGCCATGGCGTCCGCGCTCGACGATGCTGCCCTGGTCCATCACCAGGATCTCGTCCGCGTTCATCACCGTCGACAGCCGGTGCGCGATCACGACGGTCGTGCGCCCCTGCGCGATGCGGTCGAGTTCGGCCTGGATCGCCTTCTCGGATTTCGAATCCAGCGCCGAAGTCGCTTCGTCGAAGATCAGGATCGCGGGATTCTTCAGCAGCGCGCGGGCGATGGCGACGCGCTGCTTCTCGCCGCCGGAAAGCTTCAGTCCGCGCTCGCCGACCTCGGTCTCGTAGCCGTCGGGCAGGCCGACGATCGATGCGTGGATATGTGCGGCGCGCGCGGCCTGCTCGACCTCTTCGCGCGTCGCGTCGGGGCGTCCGTACAGGATGTTGTAGTAGATCGTGTCGTTGAACAGCACCGTGTCCTGCGGCACGATCGCGATCGCCCTGCGCAGCGAGGCCTGGGTGTAATCGCGCACATCGCGCAGCGCGCCGTCGTCGCCTTCGATCGCGATGCGGCCGTCGTCGACATCGTAGAAGCGGTACAGCAGCCGGCCGAGCGTGGACTTCCCGGAGCCGGAATGACCGACCACCGCGAGCGTGCCGCCGCGCGGCACTTCGAAACTCACCTCGCGCAGGATCTCGCGGCGCGGGTCGTAGCCGAAGCGGACGCGATCGAACACCACCTTCGGCCGGCTCGCGCGCAGCGGCACCGCGTCGTCGCGGTCGCGCACGTCCATGCTTTCGTCGAGCAGTCCGAACAGGCGTTCCAGATTGGTGAACGCCTGCTTGACCTCGCGATACATCATGCCCAGCAGATTCAACGGCGCCGACAGCTGCAGCAGCACCGCGTTGACGAAGACGAGGCCGCCGATGGTCATGGTGCCATCGACGACACCGGCTGCCGCGCGCCACATCATCGCGGTGACGCCGAGCGCGACGATGGTGACCTGGCCCAGATTCAGAAGACCGAGGGTCTTGCGGCTCATCACCTGCGCTTCTTCGCGATGCTGCAGGCTCTGGTCGTAACGGTTTG
>JAYUUH010000347.1:0-3890 GCA_043754745.1 Lysobacter sp. | reverse complement strand
TTCGTCGCGACCAATGTCGCGCTGATCGGCGGCGCGTCGATGCGTTTCCTGCCGGGCTTCGACCTCGACGCGATCCTGCGCCTGCTGCCGCACGCGACCGTGCTGATGGGAGTGCCCACGTTCTACACGCGCCTGCTCGATGCGCCGTCGTTCGATCGCGCGCTGTGCGAACGCATGCGGCTGTTCGTGTCGGGCTCCGCGCCGCTGCTCGCGGACACCCATGTCGCGTTCGAGGCGCGCACCGGGCATCGCATCCTCGAACGCTACGGCATGACCGAAACCAACATGAACACCTCGAACCCGTACGACGGCGACCGCCGCGCCGGCACCGTTGGTCCGCCGCTGCCGGGTGTGGAGGTGATCGTCGCCGATCCCACGACCGGCGCGCCGCTATCCGCGGGCGAGACCGGCTCGGTCGAAGTGCGCGGCCCCAATGTGTTCAAGGGCTACTGGCGCATGCCCGACAAGACCCGCGAAGATGTCCGCGACAGCGGTTTCTTCATCACCGGCGACCTCGGCTGCTTCGGCGACGACGGTTACCTCACCCTGATCGGTCGCCAGAAGGATCTCATCATCACCGGTGGCTTCAACGTCTATCCGAAGGAAGTCGAACTCTTGCTCGACGAACAGCCCGGCGTGCTGGAGTCCGCGGTGATCGGCGTCCCGCATCCCGACTTCGGTGAAGCGGTGGTCGCGATGCTGGTGGCGCAGCCGGATATCGCGCTGGATCTTGTCGCCATCAACGCTGTCATCCGCGAAAAGCTCGCGCGCTACAAACAGCCGAAATCACTGGAGATCGTCGCCGAACTGCCGCGCAACACGATGGGCAAGGTGCAGAAGAACCTGCTTCGGGAGCGGTTCGGCGCGAGGTTCGTGCGCGACACGTGACGTTCTTCCCCGCTTTGGAATGTGCATTGATCAGCGCGTGGGTTTCCCTGCCAGAAATCTGAAATGATTCTTCCAAACGCTTTGGCCCGATGCGTGGAAGTCCGAGTGGGGCTCACGTCCTCGGGCGTATATCAGCACATGCGATTTCCTGCGGACGGGATAAAAGGACGTACATTCGAGTGGGGCGTGCATCATGCGAGTGGTGAACATATCGCCGGACCGTAAATCGCCCTTCCAGCTCAGTACGACGCGCCACTGTACGGTTTGCCTGAATTCGCCGGGATAAGCCGGATCCGATGCGGCTTTCGGCCTATATGAGATTGCGGTCGGGACTGCGAGCGCGACGACATGGCTGTCTTCGAACTGCTCTTCGGGTGACGGCATAATGATCGAGCAGGCAACTGCATCCGCCAGAAGGTTTGTGGACAATAGTGCGAACAGGATTGAGGTCTTGATCATGGTCGTGCCTCCGATCTTTACATCCCTGATTCTCCCGCTTTTATTCCGGTACCTCAATGCGGTCGTAGCCGATGCACAATCCTGGTTGATGGCGAGAATGAAAGTGCATGTCCAACGAAACAGGATTGCGCTGGTTCTGATGCGATGACATCCTGTCTCTCATGACCTTGCTCGCGCGCTTGTCCTGCCTGCTGCTCCTGCTCGCCTTGCCGGCGCTGGCGCAGCCCGCGGAACCCCGGTCGATCACCGTCTTCGCCGCGGCCAGCCTCAAGGAAAGCCTGGACGAAGCCGCCGCCGCGTGGACGAAGCGTTCCGGGCAGAAGGTTTCGATCTCCTACGCGGGCAGTTCCGCGCTGGCCAGGCAGATCGAGCAGGGCGCGCCTGCGGATGTCTTCATTTCCGCCGATGCCGAATGGATGGATCATCTGCAGCAGCGCAAGCTGATCGATGCCGCCAGCCGCGCCGATCTCGTCGGCAACCGCCTGGTGGTGATCGCGCCCGCGGCTTCGGCGCTGCGCACGTTGCCGTTGAAGCCCGCGGCGTGGCGCCGTGCGCTGGGCGATGGCCGTCTCGCCATGGCGGACACCGCATCGGTGCCTGCCGGCCGCTACGGCCAGCAGGCATTGATCGCGCTGGGGCTGTGGGGATCGGTCTCGGGCCAACTGGCGCAGGCCGACAACGTGCGCGCCGCGATGGCCTTCGTGTCGCGCGGCGAAGCGCCGCTCGGCATCGTTTATGCCACCGATGCGCAGGCCGAACCCAAGGTGCGCGTGGTCGCTGCGATTCCGGGGCGCACGCACGATGCCATCGTCTACCCGGTGGCGCGTCTGGCCAGAACGCCGCCCGGCGCGACGAAAGGCTTCCTGGCGTTCCTGTGCGGCGATCAGGCGAACGCTATCTTCAAGCGCGCCGGGTTCCTGCTTTCGCGATGACGGTCTGACGTGTTCACCGCCGAGGAAACCACCGCCATCGCGCTGAGCCTGCGCGTCGCCGCCATGGCCGTGGTGTGCGCAGCGCCGTTCGCCGTCGCCACCGCCTACATCCTGGCGCGCTGGAATTTCCCCGGAAAGATTTTCTTCGATGCGCTGGTGCATCTGCCGCTGCTGATGCCGCCGGTGCTCACCGGCTACGCGCTGTTGATCGTGCTGGGCCGTCAGGGCGCGGTGGGGCAATGGCTGGAATCGTGGTTCGGCATCACCTTCGCGTTCCACTGGACCGGCGCGGTGGTGGCCGCGGCGATCATGGCCTTCCCGCTGTTCGTGCGCTCGGTGCGGCTGTCGATCGAAGCGGTGCCGCGCGAGATCGACGAGATGGCCGCCAGCCTCGGCGCACGCCCATGGGCGACGTTCTGGCAGGTGATCCTGCCGCTGAGTTTCCCCGGCATCGCGGCCGGCGCCACGCTGGCGTTCGCGAAGGCGCTCGGGGAGTTCGGCGCCACCATCACATTCGTCTCGAACATCCCGTGCGAAACCCAGACGATTTCATTGGCGATACACACTCTCATCCAGACCCCCAACGGCGGCGACGGCATCGCGCGCCTCGCACTGGTGTCGCTGGCGCTGGCCTTGGGCGCGTTGATCGCTTCGGAATGGGCGGTGCGACGCTCCGCGTATCGGCGGCAGAGCGAGTAGGGCGCATAGCGAAGCGTCATGCGCCTCTACCCGGGTTACGGGCTCATGCCTGATGCTTTGAGTCTGGCGACATTGGCAGGCGAGCGCGGCGGTTCCGGCAGGTCCGGACGCGTCGCCTCCGTCTGCCAGCGCACGAATCTCACGATGGAAATCTGCTCGCGAAGGACGGTCGATGTGTCGATCAGCAACTGACCTACCGTCAAATCGTTATTCTTGACGAAGGCCTGCTGTAGCAGATCTTCGACCGAAACAGGCGAGCTTGCGGCTACATGCAGGGCGATGTCCTTGGCGAGTGCCGTGAATTCCTCGGTGTATGGCGTGAAATCGTCGCCCATGGCGAACTCGACGAGTACGCCGATTTTGCCCTTGTGGCCGTAACTCTCGATGTGGCGATAGAACTGATGCATGATGGTTTGCGCCTGATTCGACTGGCTGTTCGGCGGAATGTCCGACGCTCCTTGGCCAAAGGCAAGGGTACGGCGATGCAGCGGTGCGATGTCGGCTTGAACGGATCGTCAGACAGCATGCTCGGAAACGAACAGAGTGATGCCGATCAATGCGCCTGCGCATGATCCTGCCCAGAATGGAAACGTATGGATCTTCCAGACAGGGCCGCATATCGTGATCAAGGTTGCGGACGTGCCTACAGTCTTCAAGAACGTATCCGCAGTAGGCGATATGAAGTTCCAGTCGAGACGCAGTGCGATCAAACAGAATGCAGACGATGGCAAGCACCCCGCTGCAGCACCGAATGGAATTCCGATGAGGAAATCCATGAATCCATCCTAGAAGGGCGTGGATTCTCATTAAGCTTGAATCGCCCCGGCTTCTGTAGACACTCACGAGCCGTGTCGTAGGGACTGCTTTTCAAACTCTACCGGAGACAGGCCCTGGTTGTTGCCATGCCTGCGC
>JAYUUH010000346.1:0-3893 GCA_043754745.1 Lysobacter sp. | reverse complement strand
GCGTCGGCGGCTGCACCTGGTCGTTGCCCGTCGGCGGCGTCTGCGGCTTGTCGGTCGCGGTCGGCGACGTATTGGCGGCCGCTGTCGGTGCCTGCTGCTGCGGCTTGATGCCCAGCGCAGCGAGCGTCTTCTCGTCCGCAACGCCGGTCGTCGGCAGATTATTCGACCGCTGGAAATCCTGCACCGCCAGCTCGGTCATCTTGCCGTAGGTGCCGTCCGGGGTCAGGCCATGGGAACCGCAACCGCAGCGACCGCCGTGCTCTGCAAGTTTTTGTTGCAGTTCCATCACGGCGGGTCCGCTGTCGCCCGGCTTGAGGCCACCAGCTTGTTGCTGTGCGTTCGCGTCCGGAGCGGTCTGCTGCGGAGTCGTCTGCTGCGGAGTCGTCTGCTGCGGAGCCGTCTGCTGCGGAGCCGTCTGCTGTGGGGCCTCCTGCGCGGCGGTCTGCTGCGTCTGCGGCGCCGTGGTGGCTTGAGGCGTCTGCTGGGCAGTTGCATTCAATGCAGACAATGTCCTAGGCCCCGCCACGCCATCGGCATCCAGGTTGTTCGCGCGCTGATAGCTCTCGACCGCCGATTTCGTCGCCGGGCCGAACTTGCCGTCTGCGTCCAGTGTGGCGCCGTTCTTGTTCAGCGCTTCCTGCAGCTTGCGGACATCTTCGCCCTGCTCGCCCTGCTTCAACACACCGTCGGACATCGCACCCGACTGCGTAGGCGCGGTCGGTGCGGTCGGGGTGGGGGCCGTCGGTTGCGCCGTCGGTGCCTGCTCTTGGGTCACGCCCAAAGCCTTTTGGGTCGCCGGGCCGGCGATGCCATCCGGCGTAAGATTGTTGCTGCGCTGGAACGCTTCCACCGCCGCCTTGGTCCCCGTTCCGAAGTCGCCATCCGGTTTGATGGTCGCGCCGTTCCTGACCAGCGCCTCCTGCAGTCGGGTGACGTCCTTGCCCTCGTCGCCCTGCTGCAGCACATCGCGCGCCGGGAAATTCAAGTATTTCCGCGGATCGACCGCAACGCCGTTCTCGCGGGTTTCGAAATGCAGGTGCGTGTCGCCCGCATCCGGCGTATTGCCGGTGCGGCCCATCGTGCCGATTTTCGTATTCTCGGTGACCTGCTGGCCTTCCTTTACATTGATGTTCTGCAGGTGCAAATAGCGGGTTTCCAGTCCGCCGCCGTGATCGATGATGATCATGTTTCCGGCCCCGGCACCGCCATCACCCGCAAACCTTACCGTACCGGGCCGCATCGATTCGATGGGATCGCCTTCCCTGCCGTTGATATCGATGCCCTTGTGGGTGCGAGCACCGCCGCCGCGAGAAGTTCAGAATTCGCCTTCGCCCTCGCCCGGCTTGTCGGCGCGATTGACCGTGAAATTGCCCGGCGCCGGCCAACTCTGATCGGCAGCCGGACTGTTGGGCGTGGGCGAAGGCTGCGTCGGTGTCGTGCCTGTCGGCGCTTGCTGGGCCGGCTGATTTTCGCCGATCGCCTTGAGCGTCGCCGAGCCGGCGACACCATCGGCTTCAAGTCCACGGGTCTGTTGGTAACGCTTCACTGCGTCTTCGGTGTTCTGGCCGAATTTGCCGTCGGTGCCCTGGGTTGAGAAGCCGGCTTTGGTCAGGTCTTCCTGCAGCTTCGTCACCGCCGCGCCTTGTTCGCCGCGACGCAGCACGCCGTCGGCCATGGGGTCGGCCGGCGTCGGGCTTGTGTTGGGGGATGGCGCGGTCGGAGGGGTCGGGTTCGGGGCGGTCGGGCTCGGATTTGCCGCGTTCGGCAGCGGCACGATCTGGGTCACCCCCAGGCTGTTGAGCGTGTCGCGGTCTGCGGTGCCCGTCACCGACAGGTTGTTCTGGCGCTGATACTGCTCGACGATGCCGCGCGTGCCGTTGCCGTAAACACCGTCCGGAGTCAGTTCAAAGCCGCGCTGGCGCAGCGCTTCCTGCATGCGCGCGACCTCAGGACCACGCTCGTTCACGGACAGCGAGCCGTCCGCCATCGGGCTGCCGGGCATCGCGCGAGGCGTAATGCCTTGCGCGCTGACCCGATCGATGATGCCGGGCAGATTCTGTTCCCAGGTGCGCGCCAGGCCTGCGATGTGGTCGGCGCGATCGGTCCCGTTGACGACCGCGCGCGCATCGGTGTAATCGGCGCCCTGGGAATTGATGTAACGGTCCAGACCCACGCCGGTGTAGAGGCCGCGGGCCATGCCCACCACCGTGGTCTGGGCGCCGAGCGTCGATTCCTGGGCGACGATATCCGGATTCGTGCGGATGCGCGGGTCGCCGAGCGTCGTCGCCATCTGGTCGTAGTTGCGATCGTGGGTGACCTGCACATAACCGCGGCCGTAATAATTCTCGCCGCCGCCGTAACCGTTGCGGATCGCCTGGTTGGCGCCATCGTATTCGCGTGAAGTATTGAAGCTGTCGGTTTCGTGCTGCGCGGTCGCGACGATGTACGCGATTTGACGACGATCAGTGACGCCGTATTCCAATGCCGTCTTGACCAGCAGTTCGACATTCTGTTCACGGGTGAGTCCGTAGGCGCTCATACTGAGTTCTCCAAAAGATATTGATCTGTTTGACTCTGGAAAGTTGTATTGGAGGCGTCACGGACGCTTCCCCCTGTCGCATTACCTCGATCACTCCTGCACTGCGCGCATCCGGCCGTCGACGAGCCTGGAGACCGTGCGTTTCGGCGATGCGCGGTCCGCGGTGGCGTCTTCGACGATGCGTTCCACCAGTTTCGGCGCATTCTTTTCGACCACGAAGAACTCCTCGGTATGCAGGCAGCATCCGCTCTTGGAGGACGCCCGGATCCTGCCGTCGGCGATCATGAAGAAGCCATCCTTGCCCACGGTCAGTTCCGAGAACGCGGCACTGCGGACGAACGATTTCCGCGTCGCATCGAACAGATGGATGTCGTAGGACGCGCCGCCGTATCCGCCGCGCACGCCGGTCCACAGCGCAAGGTCGTCGCGGCCGTCGCCGTTCACATCGGAGACGATGATGGTCTGGCTCTGGCGCCTGTCGCGACCCGCCAGAGGGCCGCGGTAGAGCGTGCCGCGCGCGTTGAGATAGAGCGCCGCAGGCTGCAGCGTCTGGCGGGTCCCGTCGGAGTGCGTCGCGATCAGTTCGACGGCTTTGTCGCAGACCGACAGGCCTTTGGAAACGGAGCGACAGGCGGGCGCAGTCAACGCGAACCGCAGATCGCCGGCGCTCAGCGCCATCCGCCCCGCGTCGTCGAGCGCGGCATTCGCCTCGATCCGCGCCTCGGCCGCACCGGCACCGGCACCGGCACCGGCGCCGGCCAGCATGGCTTCAAGCGCATCCGCACGCTTCGCGGTCGTTTCCATCCGACAGTAGTTCGCCTGCAGGCGCTGCGCCGAGCCTTCGGTCTTGGCGTCCCAGGCGCAGTCGCCGTTGCGTTTGGCGATCCAGGCGCGCTGTTCGGTGCGCAGCGAGGCCATGCGATCCGCCGGGAACGATTTGCGCAAGGCGTCGTACGCGGCGTTCAGGCGGGTGTCCTGGTAGCCGTATTCCTCGCCGATGCATTCCTGCATGGCGACGTCGACGCCGCCCGCGCCATCGACGCAGGTTTTGAACGCCGCACGCAACGCGGCTGCCGGCTGCGTGTCCACCGCATCCGCAGCGCTTCCGGCCTCTGCGGCAAGCTGCGGAACCCGCGGTTCCGTCGCCGGCGCGGCCTCATCGGCGACAGCAACGACGACCTTCGCGTCACCCGCATCGGACGCCTTGCTGCAGCCTGCGATTGCGGTCAATGCCAACAGCGCCAGCGCATACCTGTGATCGATCATTCGTGTTCCTCTATCGCCTGTTATTGAAACCATGCCTCCCGAGCCGCGTTCCGCGCCGGCAGGAGGTGCCGTCCCTGGCACCATAACC
>JAYUUH010000345.1:0-11840 GCA_043754745.1 Lysobacter sp. | reverse complement strand
CGACATCCACGCCAGCCAGGTCCTTCGAGTAGCGGCGGCGCAGGAAACTCAACGCGCCGGAGTAGGTAGGCTCGGCATGGCTGCCGTAAGGGGAATCGCGGGTGAAGGCCAGGTCCGTGCGGGTGGGAGTGGCGCTGGATTTTCCGTTCTCGTCGTTCATTGCATCGTCGGCATCACGAATTCGGCGCTGCGGACGCCTTCCGGCCAGCGCGCGGTGATCGTCTTGAGGCGGGTGTAGAAACGCACACCGTCCGCGCCGTGGACATGCAGCGGGCCGAAGATCGAGCGCTTCCAGCCGCCGAAGCTGTGGAAGGCCATCGGCACCGGGATCGGCACGTTCACGCCGACCATACCGGCCTGCCCGCGGTGCGCGAACGCGCGCGCGGCGCCGCCGTCGCGGGTGAAGATGGCAGTGCCGTTGCCGTATTCGTGCGCGTTGACCAGCCGAAGTGCGGCGTCGAAATCGGCGACGCGCATCACGCAAAGGACGGGACCGAAGATTTCCTCGCGATAGATGCGCATGTCGGCGGTGACGCGATCGAACAGACAGCCGCCGAGGAAGAAACCGTCTTCGTGACCATCGACCTTGTGGCCGCGGCCGTCGATCACAAGCGTCGCTCCCTTGGCGACGCCGGCATCGACATAGCCGACCACCTTGTCGCGATGCGCGCCGGTGACCAGCGGACCCATCTCGGGGTCGAGGCAGCCCGGGCCGATTTTCAGCGCCGCTACTTTCGGCGCGAGCTTCGCGACCAGCGCATCGGCGGTGGCGTCGCCGACGCAGACCGCGACCGAGATCGCCATGCAGCGTTCGCCCGCCGAACCGTAACCGGCGCCGAGGAGCGCCGACACCGCGCCGTCGAGATCCGCATCCGGAAGCACGACCATGTGATTCTTCGCGCCGCCCAGCGCCTGCACCCGCTTGCCGTTGGCGCTGCCGCGGGCATAGATGTACTCGGCGATGGGCGTGGAGCCGACGAAACTGATCGCCTGCACCTGCGGTTCGTCAAGCAGCGCATTGACCGCGACCTTGTCGCCGTGGACGACGTTGAACACGCCGTCCGGCAGGCCCGCCTGTTTCAGCAGATCGGCCATGAACAGCGACGCCGAGGGATCGCGTTCGGAAGGTTTGAGGATGAAAGTATTGCCGCAGGCGATGGCGACCGGGAACATCCACAGCGGCACCATCGCCGGGAAATTGAAGGGCGTGATGCCGGCGATCACGCCCAGCGGCGCGTATTCGCTCCAGCTGTCGACGTCGCGGCCGACGTTCATCGAATGCTCGCCCTTGAGCAGGTGCGGGATGCCGCAGGCGAATTCGACTACTTCCAGGCCGCGGGTGACTTCGCCTTTCGCGTCCGACAGCACCTTGCCGTGTTCTGAAGTGATGATCGCGGCGAGATCGTCGGCGTGGCGTTCCAGCAATTCCTTGAACTTGAACATCACCCGCGCACGGTTCAGCGGTGTGGTCTCAGCCCAGGCCGGGAATGCGGCGGATGCCGCGTCGACGGCGGCGCGTACATCATCGGGCGATGCCAGCGGCACGCGCCCGGTGACCTGGCCGGTGGCGGGATCGAAGACGTCTGCGAAACGCGCCGAGGCGTCGATCCTGCTGTTGCCGATGAGGTGGGGAAGAGTGCGCATGGTTCGATGTCGCCTGTTCGCGATGCCGGGAAACCCGTCAGGAAAGCCAAAGGATCGCGCCGTCGCCGCGTTCGGCCGCGCTTTTGTAGAACGCGACCAGTTCGCGGTAGTTCTCGAGCAGGTAATCGAGCGCACCGTCGCCATCCCGCACCCAGATCGCCTCGGGATAGATGCCCGACCGTTCCATCGCCTGTGGATCGAAGCGCGATTTGAACACGGTGTCGTCGGGCAGCCATGCGGCGACGCTGCGCACCTGTTCCGGCCCCATGAAACGCGCCGGGCCATAGCCGATGTCATCGCCGACTTCCTCGCCGCCCAGTACCGCCGAGCTCTGCGGTTTCTGCGGTTCGATACCCACATCTGCGCACCCTGCCAGCAGATAGTGGATGCCGTGCCAAGCCTTGTCGACATCGATGCAGTTCGGCGGGTCGCTGTCGCCATCGTCCGGATGCAGGTATCCGTCGATGAGCGATGGATCGTCTCGCAGCCGCTGCAGGGTTTCGGGAGCTACAGCTGCGAAACATCCGACCATGCCCATGACGTTCTTCTCCCGTACGGACTCAGGTCAGCGACAGCGCAAGCGCCGCAGGCACGTACTCGTAGCCGAGGTCTTCGGCGACCGCCCTGTAGGTGATCTTGCCGGCATGCACGTTGAGGCCGTTGAGCAGGTGCTCGTCGTCCAGCATCGCCTTCTTCGCGCCCTTGTTCGCCAGTTGCACGGCGAAGGGCAGGGTGGCGTTGGTCAGGGCGAAGGTGGAGGTGCGGGCGACGCCGCCGGGCATGTTCGCGACGCAGTAATGGATCACGCCGTCCACTTCGTAGGTCGGGTTCTGGTGCGTAGTGGCCTTGGAGGTCTCGAAGCAGCCGCCCTGATCGATGGCGACGTCCACCAGTACCGAGCCAGGACGCATGAGTTGCAGTTGCTCGCGTGCGATCAGCTTCGGCGCCGCGGCGCCGGGGATCAGCACCGCGCCGATTACCAGGTCGGTGTCGGGCAGGCGCTCTTCGATGGCGTCGTGGGTCGAGTAGATCGTGGTCAGCTGGTGCCCGTAGATTTCGTCGAGATATTTGAGGCGATCCAGCGAGCGGTCGAGGATGGTGACGTGCGCGTTCAGGCCCATCGCCATGCGCGCGGCGTTGATGCCCACCACGCCGCCACCGATCACCAGCACTTCCGCAGGCTTCACGCCGGGCACGCCGCCCAGCAGCACACCCGAGCCGCCCTGCGCTTTTTCCAGCGCATGCGCGCCGGCCTGGATCGACATGCGACCGGCCACTTCGGACATCGGCGCCAGCAGCGGCAGGCCGCCTTTGCGGTCGGTGACGGTTTCGTAGGCGATGGCGGTACAGCCGGATCTGACGAGACCTTCGGTCTGCGCCGGATCGGGCGCGAGGTGCAGATAGGTGTACAGCACCTGGCCTTCGCGCAGCATCGCGACTTCGACCGGCTGCGGTTCCTTCACCTTGATGATCATCTCGGCGCGCCGGAAGATTTCCTCCGCGGTATCGACGATTTCGGCGCCGGCTTTCTGGTACATCTCGTTCGTCAGGCCGATGGATTTTCCGCCATCGCGCTGCACCATCACCTTGTGGCCGTGGCCGACGAGTTCGCGTGCGCCGGCAGGAGTCAGGCCGATGCGGTACTCGTGGTTTTTGATTTCCTTGGGGACGCCGATCAGCATGACTGGATACCGTGGATAGGGTGGATGGCGCGCATTAGGCGGTCTGGCCGATCACATGCGCAAGGGTCTGGAAAATCCTGTCGATCTGCCCGCGGGTCAGGATCAACGGCGGCGACAGCGCGATCACGTCGCCGGTCACCCGGATCAGCAGGTTTTCCTCGTGGAAACAGCGGGTGAACACATCGTAGGCGCGGGCGCCGGGCGCGCCCGGACGCGAGGCCATTTCGATCGCGCCGATCAGGCCGACATTGCGGATGTCGATGACGTTCGGCAGGTCGCGCAGGGCATGGATGGCATCCGCCCAGTACGCCTCCAGTTCGATGGCTTTCTCGAACAGATCTTCCTCGGCATAGGTGTCCAGCGTGGCCAGCGCGGCGGCGCAGGCCAGCGGATGGCCGGAATAGGTATAGCCATGGAACAGTTCAATCATGTTCTCCGGACCGTGCATGAAAGCGTCGTGGATGCCGTCGGAGACGAACACCGCGCCCATCGGCACGCAGCCGTTGGTCAGCCCTTTCGCGGCGGTGATCATGTCCGGCTGCACGTCGAAACGCTGCGCCGCGAACGCCTTGCCGACGCGGCCGAAACCGGTTATCACTTCATCGAAGATCAGCAGGATGCCGTGTTTGTCGCAGATCTCGCGCAGGCGCTTCAGATAACCCTTCGGCGGCAACACCACGCCCGCCGAGCCGGCGACCGGCTCGACGATGACCGCTGCGATCGTGCTGGCGTCGTGCAGCAGCACCAGGCGTTCCAGATCTTCCGCCAGTTCCACGCCGTGCTCCGGCAGGCCCCGGCTGAAGGCGTTGCGTTGGATGTCGAGGGTGTGGCGCAGATGGTCCACGCCCGGCAGCAGGCTGCCGAACCATTTGCGGTTGTTGGGCAGGCCGCCCACCGAGATGCCGCCGAAGCCGACGCCGTGGTAGCCCTTTTCGCGGCCTATCAGTCGCGTGCGCTGGCCATCGCCGCGGGCGCGGTGATAGGCGAGAGCGACCTTCAGCGCCGTGTCCACCGCTTCCGAGCCGGAATTGGTGAAGAACACATGATTGAGATGGTCCGGGGCGATCTCGACCAGACGCTCGGCCAGCGCGAACGGCAGCGGATGACCCATCTGGAAAGTGGGCGCGAAATCGAGAGTGGCGATCTGCTGCTGCACCGCTTCGACGATACGCGGGCGCGCATGGCCGGCATTGCAGCACCACAGGCCGCCGGTGCCGTCGAGAATCTCGCGGCCGTCGACCGATGTGTAGAACATGCCCGAGGCGCTGGCCAGCAGGCGCGGCGCGGCCTTGAACTGGCGATTGGCCGAGAACGGCATCCAGAAGGCGTCCATGGCTTCGGGTTGGGTCGTCGCCTGCCGGGCGTAGTGATCGCCGTAGCCGGCGGTGGGCAGGACGGGACGATCGTCGCTCATGAGCAGACTCCGGGTCGGCGGTTCGGGCAGGCGGTCGGGCCGGCGCTGAGGTGCCGGCGGGTCGATGTGCAAAGCTTAGCGCGTTGAAAAAACTTTACAACCGATGCTGAAAACCGCATGTAACGCCCGCGATCCGCATCCGTGTAAAGTATCCGGCAACAGCAAAGTCGACGGATTCCGATGGATATCGGCGCACGCCTGCAACTCGTTCGCAAAACCAAGGGCCTCAGCCAGCGAGAGCTGGCCAAGCGGGTCGGCGTCACCAACAGCACGATTTCCCTGATCGAACAGAACAAAGTCAGCCCCTCGGTCAGCTCGCTGAAGAAGGTGCTGGACGGCATTCCGATCTCGCTGGCGGACTTTTTCACCCTCGACCTCGACGCCGGCCCGGTCGACAGCCCGTTCTACGAGCGCGGCGAGCAGCCCGATGTCGGCAACAACGACATTCATTACTATCTGGTCGGCCAGCGCCGGCCGCAGCGGCAGATGTGCATTCTCCGCGAGATCATGCCGCCCGGCACCGACACCGGCGAAAGCATGCTGGCGCACGAAGGCGAGGAGGGCGGGGTGATCGTCCAGGGTCAGGTCGAAGTGACCGTGGGCGACCGGGTCCGCGTGCTCGGTCCGGGCGAAGCCTATTACTTCGAGAGCCGCATCCCGCATCGCTTCCGCAACATCGGCGAGGACGACGCGATCCTCGTCAGCGCCAACACCCCGGCCACGTTCTGACCCCTTTCCCCGAGTTTTTACGGAATTTCCCCCAATGACCGCTCCCCGTACACGCGACAGCTGGCAGGCGCTTGCCGACGGCCTGCGCATCCGCACCCAGGCCTTCATCGATGGCCGCTACGTCGATGCCGCCAGCGGCAAGACCTTCGATTGCATCAGCCCGATCGACGGGCGGGTGCTGGGCCGGGTCGCCGAAAGCGAGGGCGAGGATATCGAACGCGCAGTGGCCGCCGCCCGGCGCAGTTTCGAGGCCGGCATCTGGGCGAACGCCAAGCCCACGCATCGCAAGAAAATTCTCATCAGGTTCGCGCAGCTCATCGAACAGTACGGCGACGAGCTGGCGCTCCTCGAATCGCTGGACATGGGCAAGCCGGTGACCGATGCGCGCGCGGTGGACGTGGGCGCGACCATCCGCTGCATGGCCTGGACCGGCGAGGCGCTGGACAAGGTGTACGGCGAAGTCGCTTCGACCGGCCCCGACGAACTGGGCCTGATCACCCGCGAACCCCTTGGCGTGGTCGGCGCGATCGTGCCGTGGAACTTCCCGATGCTAATGGCGGCGTGGAAAATCGCGCCGGCGCTCGCGACCGGCAATTCGGTGGTGCTGAAGCCGTCGGAGAAGTCGCCGCTGACCGCGATCCGTTTGGCCGAAATCGCGATGGAAGCGGGCATTCCCGCCGGCGTGTTGAACGTGGTCCCGGGCTTCGGCAAAGGCGCCGGCGAACCGCTGGCGCTGCACATGGATGTCGACGGTCTGGTGTTCACGGGCTCGACCGCCGTGGGCAAGCACCTGCTGCAGTGCGCCGGCCGTTCGAACATGAAACGCGCCTACATGGAATGCGGCGGCAAGAGTCCGAACATTGTCTTCGCCGACGCTCCGGATCTGGCCGCAGCCGCGAAGGCCGCGGCCGGCGGCATCTTCTACAACCAGGGCGAAGTCTGCACCGCGGCGTCGCGGCTGCTGGTGGAACGTTCGATCAAGGACGCATTTGTCGCCGCGGTGGTCGAGGCCGGCAAAGCCATGCACCCGCGGCATCCGCTGGAACCGGGCGCGCCGATGGGCGCGATGGTCGACGAAGGCCAGACCGCTCGGGTGCTGGACTACATCGCCAAAGGCCAAACCGATGGTGGACGTCTGCTGCTCGGCGGCAAGCGCGCCGATGTCGTCGCCGGCGGCTGCTACATCGAACCGACGGTGTTCGATGGCGTCGAGCACACGCACACCATCGCTCGCGAGGAAATCTTCGGCCCGGTGCTGTCGGTGATCGCTTTCGACGATGAAGCGGACGCGCTGCGCATGGCCAACGACACCGACTATGGTCTGGCCGCGGGCGTCTGGACCCGCGACATCGGGCGTGCGCATCGCGTCGCGCGCAAACTCCGCGCCGGCAGCGTCTGGGTGAACTACTGGGACGGTGGCGACATGACCGCACCGTTCGGCGGCTACAAACAGTCCGGCAACGGCCGCGACAAATCGCTGCACGCCTTCGAGAAATACACCGAGGTCAAGGCGACCTGGATCAATCTGGCGACCTGAGGCATCGGCGACTTCTGCGGCCGGGGCTCAGCGACCGTAGCGCGCGAATTCCGAGATGCGTCCGTTCTTGCCGATGAGGTCCACGCTGTAGCGCTGGACCTGCCCGGAGGGCACTTCCATGCCCGGCGACCCCATCGGCATGCCCGGCACCGCGATGCCGCGGGCATCGGGCCGCTGCGTCAGCAGGCGGCGGACGGCTTCGGCCGGCACGTGGCCTTCGACGAAATAAGGGCCGACCTGCGCGGTGTGGCAGGACGCGTGGCTGTGCGGAACGCCCAGCCGCCGTTTGATCGGCTGCAGGTCGTCGGTTTCGTGGACTTCGACCTTGAACCCGGCTTCGCGCATGTGATCTACCCAGAGGCTGCAACAGCCGCAGGTCGGCGATTTGTGGACGCTGACCAGCGGCAGCGCGGCGCTGGCCGATTTCGGCTTGGCCTTGCGCGCGACGGGCTTGGCGGGCGTGGACGCGACCGGCGCGGCGGCGACACCACGGGGATCCGCTGCGTTCGCCCGTGAGCCGCCGACCACGGCCAGCAAGGGCACGACGACCGCCAGGAGGGTCGGCACGATGGTGCCGGGACGGAGGAGGCGGTTCGACATGGGGGCGGCTCGCGTTCGGATATTGATCGACAGGATACTGCGAAGTAGGCTGAAGTCCGGAACGCGTCTCCGCGGTTGAGAACATGGCGGGCAATCGCGCGGTGCGACGCTCGAAGCGGTGGCCGATGCCGCACATCGCGCGCATCCGCGGAATATGCATTGCGGAATGTCCATCCAAAGGCGTGCCCTGCTACTTCGGCTGCGCTGCAGCGCTGGGCGATGAGCATCTGCTCGAAGCGTGGTGCATGAAAACGGCGCGCAAGTGCAGAAACACTCTCTGACGAGTAATACTGATCGCACAATGCTCAGTATTGCTGACGTTGTCCGTATTCGCCCGTAACCGACGCCTCGACCGAGCGCACGGAAGCGATTCTCAGCAATCAAGCCAATGTGGGCATGGCCTAGATTGGCCGATCGTCGCGTATACAAAGGCCAATGTCATCATCGTGCATTTCGCGGTGGTGCCCGCGTCCGGATGCAGAGATCGCGGATCAATCGAACGGTACCGATCGTGGTTGCGGGGGGTTGTCCAGCACGCTGGCTTCACGCCGCATTTCCGCGATCACAAGGTCCAGGGGGACCCATGGAAGATCATTCGCGCTTCAACCTTGCGGGCTCGTCTCCACAGTTTTTGAAGGTGGTCGACCAGATCCACCGGTTGGCGAAGCTCGACGCGACTGTGTTGATCGCGGGGGAAACGGGGACGGGCAAAGAACTCGCGGCACGTGCGATCCACTATCTCGGGGCGCGATCCGACAAGCCGTTCGTACCGGTCAATTGCGGTTCGCTCACGGAGTCGCTGGTCGAAAGCGAACTGTTCGGCCACGAACGCGGCGCGTTCACCGATGCCAAGACGGCATCCGCCGGCCTGATCGGCGAGGCTGCCGGTGGAACCTTCTTCCTGGACGAAGTCGATACCCTGAGCGCCAAGGCGCAGGCGGCTTTGCTCCGTTTCCTGCAGGATCACACCTACCGCCGGGTCGGCGGCGGCGGCTTGCGCCAGGTGGATGTGCGCGTGATGGTGGCCAGTAACGCCGATCTGGTCGATCTCGCCCAGAAGCGTCAATTTCGCCAGGATCTGCTCTATCGCCTCGATGTGCTGTCGTTGCGGATGCCCGCACTGCGCGACCGGCAGGGCGATGCCGCAGTGCTGGCGCGGACCGTGCTGCAGCGTCTGAGCCATCAATACCGCATGCCGCTGAAACAGCTGCATCCCGATGGACTGGCGTTCATCCAGCAATATCGCTGGCCCGGCAATATCCGCGAACTCGAGAACATCCTCCATCGCGAATTCCTGATGAGCGACGATGCCGAGCTGCATCTGCGCGAATCGCGGGACTTGCTGATGGGCGAGGTTCCCGTGGAAGCCTGCGGCGATGGCATCGATCATCCGTTCCGCGATGCGAAGGCCAATGCCGTGGCCGAATTCGAGCGCAGCTATGTGCATGCGATGCTGATGCGCACCGGCGGCAATATTTCCCAGGCCGCCCGCCTGTCGAAGCAGGAGCGCAGCGCCTTCGGCAAACTGGTGCGCAAGTACAAGCTCGGCGGTTTCGAGGGCCAGGTCGCCTAGCGCCTGACAGGACCGCCGATAGCGTTGGATTATCGGCAATTCAGGCCGCCGACGCGATATTCTTGACCCGCGATTCCGCGACGCATCGACTTTCGAATCCGCCTCCCATGGACGAGCAACTGGTTGCATTTGCCGAGAACGCCATTCGCGACTACCTGGCCCAGCGCCCGGAGAGCGCGGACACCATCGACGGCGTCCATCGCTGGTGGATCCGCTGGCCGGGGCTGGCCGAATCGCCCGTGGTGACCCAGATCGCGCTGGAACGGTTGATCGCTACAGGCGAAATCGAGTCCTTCAATATCGGCAACCAGCTCCTGTGGCGTCGTCCGCGCAGCCTGACCCAGGCGGTTTGAGCGGGCGGGGCAGCGAGTGAATTGATTGGGACGTTTGAGATTATTGCTGCGGCGATCCGCACGGCGTGTCCGCTCATCGATCCATCGATCTTCCGGCGCCTGTCATCGGTGCGGCATCCATGCGGCTGGATCCTGAGGTGGAAAATCACCCACCGGGTAAGAATTGACCCATAGCCTTCGATGCGCTCGAAACAAAGGTGCCAACGCACGTCGGCATGAGGCTTTCCGAGCCGTCGACCGTGAGTGCGCAAGCGCCCGTGTTGAGTAAAAAAACACCTCATGCATGAGCGCTCCGCGCAGGCATTGCCGCAAGTCCATGTTTTACGGCAGAGCAGATTAATTCCGGGTCTGGCGCGGAACTTGCTGTAGCTTTCGACCAATGCGACTTCATCATCCAAATCCGATGCATCCCGTCTGGTCGATCCATCGCGACGGATGCACTTCGATGCGGTACAGGCAAGGGAGCTGCGATGGGCTGGTTCGGCGGTGGCGGCAAGCCCAACAAGGGCGGCGGACAGTGGGTGGAGATGCAGACCTACAGGCACGACCGGCCCGGCGTGGACGGGGGTGGGCGCGGCGAAATCGAAAACCCGCAGGGCAGTGCGAGCTACGACCGCAACGCGCACGACCTGACCGTGCACGGCATCGTTTCGGCCAAACCGGGCGGCGGCGCGTTCCTGATGCAGCAGATCGCGGAGGACGCGGAGCAGATGGGCAAGCCGTTCGTGCGGACGACGATGACTGCGCCCAGCGCGTTCGGTTTCCATCACCGCATGGGCATGATCGCAGTCTTCACAGCAATCACGAGAAAGGATCAGGATCATGGATGGTGGAAGGGGCGGGAGAGGCAGGGGCTATGCCAGCGGTGAACACAGAGGCGCGATGGAGTTTCTGAACGCCGAGAACAGAGGGCGCAGCAGACGCAATTCGCTGCAGCAGGCGGATTTGATCCATGCGACTGCGTTGGAACAGGACCCGTTGATGCCGCCCAGAGCCTTCGGCCGCGACAGCTTCGAAGCGCTCAGGGATCCGCGTGGAAACATCGATGCGCGCGCACTGCTGAGTCAGATGCATCCGACCCAGGAGATGCGATGGAACCCTGATCTGGGCGGCGGGCGGCGACAGATCCGGACCGGCCGCAATTTCAGGGTTCCGGACAGAGACGACCCCGCTCGCCATTTCAATGTGCGTATCCATACCAACGACAACCATCGGGAGAATCCCGAAGAAAATGCGTTCGGCCATGCCATCGTCCGGATCGAGCATGTGGAGAGAGTGGTCAACGCTGCGGGCGCTGAAGTGCATCATGTCAGAGGGGCGCTGATGGGCCTGCCGCCTCCCGGGCACGTCGGCGTTCCGTGGGTGGCGCATCCGAACGATGCGCAGGCCAATGCCGCGCATATTCCGGCGAGATTCGGCCGTCGTCTTCGCTGATGCGACCACATCGATGACATATCCGACGGTGGACAACCACCGCACCAGGAGATGTGTGTGCACGCGATAGTGCAGGCGGATGAAGCATCGCAGCGTGCATCTCATAGCGACTCGTCTGCCAGCCTGTCGCTTTCAACGCTCTGGGACGCACTGGAGTCCGCGCAATGGTCGTCCCGCGCGCTGGAGCAATGGTTGCCCGAAGTGCTTGCGCGCGCGTTCGAGCTTCCGCCGGACGCCCGCATCGCGTGGTTGATGCGGCTGCGCGAAGCCGCGCGCCATGCCTGGGCGGCCCCGGTCGCCGTCAGGCAGACGCTGATGCAGCTTGCCTGTGCGTGGTGCGACTGGCCGCTGTCGCTGACGACGGCCGAAGGTCTCGACGCGGCCGGCGAATTGCCCGACTGGGCCGGTCCGCTGCGGGTGGATGCGGAGCTTCGGCTGGGCGCGGCGCAGTCGGCGCTGTCGCGCTGTCGGGCAATGGCGCTGTTGCGTCCGACCGACCATTGGCCCGGCGCGACCCACGATGCGCTGCAACGATGGCTCGGCTTCATCGAACGGGTCGCATCGCCGATCGTCGGAGAATCGCTGCGTCTGGAACCGATGGGGCATCACCATGCGGGCGATTTCGCCTGGCAATACTACGACCCGGCCATCGCCGAGCGCTGCTGCCTGCCCACGTTTGCCGATCACGCCCATTGGCATCGCTGGCTGGATCAGTGCTGGGGCTACGGCGATCAATGCATGTACGCCGTGATCCACCCGGAGTGGGGCTTCATCGGCAGCGTTAGCCTCATTCTTCGCGGCGGCGTCGGTTTTTTCTATTACTGGCTGGGGCGCGATTTCCAGGGCTACGGCCTCGGGCCGGCGGCGGCGCAGC
>JAYUUH010000344.1:0-3910 GCA_043754745.1 Lysobacter sp. | reverse complement strand
GTCAGGCCTGACCTATGCGGTGGACCGCTTCAAGGGCTGGGCGCACAGCGCGCATATCACCCTGAAGCGCGGCGAGCGTTCGCGACTGGCGGATTTCGCCTCCGAGGTGCTCTGAACGGCATCGGCGAACATCCGATCGATGCGATCAACGAAAACCCCGCCCGAAGGCGGGGGGTTCGTTTGCGTGGAGAACGCAAGGCGGCGGCGTGTCAACGTCCGGGAATGCGGCAGCACGTCGCGTTCACTTGATACGACACCGCACTGAGCAGCGAGCCGACCAGGTCGCAACTCCAGCCGGAGGGCTGGCCGTTCGCGATCAAGGGCTGCGAGTTGCTGACGCCGATGCCCAATGGCCCACCGCAGCCGCCACCGGTGGCGGTGTAGCCGCTCGGACAGCTGACGGAGCGCATCTGCAGCCCACTGAGCAGATCGAGGTTGCCGGTCTGCTGGGCAACGGTGCAGTCGAGCGCCGTGGCCTCAGGTTCGGCGAAGTAGCCATTGACGTCGATCACGACGTCCGACTGCGCCAGGCTGAAGACGGTGAACTGGGTCGCGCAAGCCGGTCGGCACAGCCGGAAGATCGATTCGCTGGACGTTACGACACCGGCGATATAGTTCAACGACGATGCTAAAGGCCGCGTTTCGTTGGACGGATAGGCCGTGAAATAGCCGTTGGCCAGCGGATTGACCGAGGCGACATTCACGCTCACCGCAGATACGTTCGCCGGGATGCCGCAATTACTGGCATCGCCGCCTTGCGCGGTGAAATCCGTGGTGGTGAAAGCGACGAAACTCCTCGCGCCGTTCGTGGCGATCGGCCCGCCGGCAACTCGCGTATCGACGATCCGGCATGGCGTCATCGGCGTGTAGACGAGATCGGAACCGGGCGTGCCGAACTTGGCACCCATTGCGCGGGGCATGGGATCGGCCAACGCACGCGTGTTGCCCAGCAGGGCGAGGTTCATCGATCGCAGATCCCCGGCGCTCGCCGCGCACTCGAGGTTGGCCATGTCGGCGCCGGCGAGCGTCGGCGCCATCCTCGCCGCCCATTCTCCGGAGGTCATCCTGTAAGCCTTGGCAGCCTCTGGTGCCCACTCACGCACGATATCTTCGGCAAGTTCGGCGCGCATCGACTCGGGCGCCAGACCTGTTGTGTTCGAACTCCACCAGACGACGCCGGCAGCAGCGGCGGGTATGGCGACGATCAACGAAACGACGGAAAACCTCATGATTGCGGATCGCATAGAACCTCCCTTCCATTGAGTGGTATGTGCTGTGCCGCCTCGGCCCCCGATGCATCCATAAGCCGGCGCCCTTCGTAATACGCTCGAATGGAAAGTTCAGCAATGTGCGGTATCGATGACATCGCGTGCAGGTGGGGTCGATGTTTTTGCGGACGGTCGCGCATTCGATGCGCGGCGCATCGCGGAATCCAACAGAGTCAGCGCTATCGGACAAGTTTCACGATAGGCAGAAAATGCATTTCGACGCATCGCCAATGGCAGGGAGCCAGAGATGCTTACATTGAACGAACGCATTCGCCGCGCCCGCGCATTGTCCGGAATCACCCAGTCGGCGCTCGCCAGGAAAGTCGGCGTCCACCGCAGCGCGGTCGCGCAGTGGGAGAGCCGATGGGCAGTACGCCATCGATGGAACATCTGATCGCCATCGCCCTGCACACCTGCGTCAATCTCGAATGGCTCGGCACCGGTCGCGGTTATCCGCTGGTGGTAAACGAACCGGTCGGCAACGATGCGACCGAAGATCGCGCCATGGACGCGCTTGAAACGCAGTGTCTACGGGCGTTGCGGCGCATGCCGCGACGTCTGCGCGAGCAGGTCGTGGCGGTGCTGGCGGCGGTCGCCCGCTGACCACAGCGACTTCGCGCGGCGCTACCATGTCGGCTCCGCGCGCCATGCGCCGACGGCCGAGTAAACCCATGCTGCGCCAAACCGATGAGGTGCTGATCCGCGAGTTTGCGGCGACGGACGTCGACGCATTGTTCGATACCGTATCCGCATCGTTGTCCACGCTGTCGCAATGGCTGCCGTGGGCGAAACCGGGTTACGCCCGAAGCGACAGTGCGGCGTGGATCGCGCATTGCCAGCGCAACTGGAGCGCGGGCCTCGGATACCACCTGGGCATCTTCGATGCCGCATCGGGAAGGCTGCTCGGCGGGGTCGGATTCAGCCATGCGAATGCGACGCGCCGTTCGGCGAATCTCGGTTATTGGGTCGCCGATGCCGCGCGCGGCCGTGAAATCGCGGTCGCCGCCGCGCGGCTGGCCGCGGCCTGGGCATTCGAGGAACTCGGGCTGCAGCGCATCGAAATCCTGGTCCAGCCCGAAAACATCGCCAGCCTGCGCGTGGCGGTGAAACTCGGCGCGGTCTGCGAGGGTATCGCCCGCAACGGCATCATCATCGATGGCGAACCCCACGAAGCCATCGTGCATTCGCTGATTCCCGGGGACCTCGTCCAGGCCTGATCGCCGCCGGCAAGCGCGAATAAGTCGAAAACACGCCATGCCATGCTCGGCTCGATACAACCAGTCGTTTTCCACAGTCTGGAACCCGCGCGCAGCGCGCGACTTTGACCGAATCGCGACTTCGGTCAGAATCGGGCCATGACGCCCTCTCCCCGCCCCATCTCCGTCCTCACCATCGCCGGCTCCGATTCCGGCGGCGGCGCCGGCATCCAGGCCGACCTGAAGACTTTCGCCGCGCATCGCGTGCACGGACTGAGCGCGATCGCCGCGCTCACCGCGCAGCACACCCGCGGCGTGAACGCGGTAGAAGTGCCTACCGCCGCTTTCCTGCGCGCCCAGATCGACGCCTGTTTCGACGATTTCGACATCGGCGCGGTCAAGATCGGCATGCTCGCCAACAGCGATACGATCCATGCCGTGGCCAAGGCGCTCGACCAGCATTGCCCGCGCCATATCGTGGTCGATCCGGTGATGATCGCCACTTCCGGCGCCAGGCTGCTGGCCAAGGATGCGATCGAAGTGCTGCGCAAGCGGATGCTGCCGATGGCCACCGTGATCACGCCGAACCTGCCGGAAGCGGAGCTGTTGCTCGGCCGCACCATCCCCGACCTCGGCGCGATGCGCGAGGCGTGCGATGCGCTGCTGGATCTCGGAGCCGGCGCGGTCCTGCTCAAAGGAGGCCATCTCGGCGAAGGCGCCGGAGTCGAAGGGGCTGAAGTGGTCGACCTGTTTTCCGAACGCCGCGAGAGCGGCGGCCGCATGCGCCGCGAAATCCGCCATCCGCGGCTCGCCGTGAACGCGCACGGCACCGGCTGCACCCTGGCCGCCGCGGTCGCCGCCCGGCTCGCACTGGGCGCGGACCTGGCCGATGCCTGCCACTCGGCGTCCGATTATGTGCATCGCGCGCTGCTGCTCGGCAGCCGTCCGGGACGCAGCGATGTTCTGGTACTCGATCATTTCGGCGCGGCGGATCGTTTTTGACCGCCCGGGACGACGCCGATCCGGAGTTGCCCGCCGAGGGCGACGGCCTGCCGCTGACCGCAGGGGATGGCCACCGGTTCCGGCTGCTGGTGCGCAGCCCGATCGAACCGGTCGCGGCCCTGCTGTGGCTGCCGGCGCTCGGCATCGCCGCCCGCCACTATCTGCCGTTCGCCGAAGCGCTGGCCGCGCATGGCGTCGCGGTCTTCCTGCACGAATGGCGCGGCCATGGCAGCAGCGACCGGCGCGCCGGCCGCGATGTCGACTGGGGCTATCGCGAACTGCTGACGATCGACCTGCCGGCCAGCGTCGCGTGCATCCATGAGCGATTTCCGACCCTGCCGAAAATCGTCGGCGGCCACAGCCTCGGTGGGCAGTTGGCCGCAGCCCTGCTGGCGCTGCAGCCGCAGACGGCCGAACGCCTGTGGCTGGTCGCCAGCGGCTCGC
>JAYUUH010000343.1:0-3915 GCA_043754745.1 Lysobacter sp. | reverse complement strand
GAGATGGGCGTGGCGATGCTGGTGCCGAACGTGCGCGGCTCCACCGGCTACGGCAAGACCTATCTGTCGCTGGACAACGCCGCGAAGCGCGAGGATTCGGTGAAGGACATCGGCGCGCTGCTCGACTGGATCGCGCTGCAGCCCGGACTCGACGCATCGCGCATCGGCGTGGTGGGCGGCAGCTACGGCGGCTACATGGTGCTGGCCTCGCTGATGCACTACAGCGACCGCATCCGCGCCGGCATCGATGTGGTCGGCATTTCGCACTTCGGCACATTCCTGAAGAACACCGAAAGCTATCGTCGCGACCTGCGTCGCGTGGAGTACGGCGACGAGCGCGATCCGGAGATGGCGAAAACCTTCGAGCGCATCTCGCCGCTGAATCATGCGAACCGCATCACCGCGAAACTGTTCGTCGCCCAGGGCAAGAACGATCCGCGGGTGCCGTGGACCGAAGCCGAGCAGATCGTGAAAGCGGTGCGCGCCAATGGCCAGCCGGTGTGGTACCTGCTGTACACCGACGAAGGCCACGGCTTCCGCAAGAAGAGCAACACCGATTATTTCGGTGCGGCGAGCATCCTTTTCTGGGAACAGAACCTGTTGAACGAATGACGCCGAATGTAAATCGCACCGGTCGGAAACCCGCGGAAACGCGGGTTTCTTTTTGGCTTGCCGGCGATTACTTCGACGTATTCCACAGATCGCGTATCGCAGCGACGCCCTGCGCGCCGTGGCTGCGCGCGAGCGGGACGTGGCTGCGGGTCATGCCGCCGATGGCGTAGATGGGAATGGCGACGCGTTCGCGCATCCCGACGAACCGCTCCCAACCGATGCCCGGCTCGCCCGGATGCGAGGGCGTCGCCAGGACCGGGCCGAGCACTGCGGCATCGCAATCCAGCGCCTGCGCGCGCGCAAGCTCCTCATGCGAATGGCAGGACGCGATCACCGGCAGCGGCTGCGACAGTGGGCGTTCGGACAACGCATCCAATTGCGAGGCGCGCAGATGCACGCCGATGCCGAGCGCGACCGCGAGTTCGATATCGCCGTTGACCAGCACTTCGGCGCCGGCATCGCGGGCGTGCGTCGTTGCGCGCTCCACCAGTCGACGCCAGCGCAGGGGTTCGATGCCGTAAGCCCGCAACTGTACGCGGCGCACGCCCGCATCCAGCGCCTTGCGCAGCGTCGACAGCCAACGCGCATCGTCGTCGCCGGGTTCGGGGGTGATCAGATAGAGCGGCGGGTCGCGCAGCGCGGCCACCACCGGACGATCCGCATCGGGCATCGCATAGCTCGCGAGCTTGTGCTCCGGGACCCAGGCCAACGCCTGGCCGTCCAGACCCTTGAGCGTGCCGCTCCATGCGGCGATGCGGCGCACGTCCAGGCGCAGGCGCTTGTGCGGATACTGCTGCGGCACCGCGATCACCGGCTCGCCGACGCGGGCCTCGATATCGAGTTCTTCGCGCAGCTCGCGGACCAACGCCTGCTCCGGCGTTTCGCCGGGATCGACCTTGCCGCCGGGAAATTCCCACAGACCCGCGAGATCGCGGCCTTCGGTGCGTCGCGCCAGCAGGATGCGGCCGAGCGCGTCGCTGATGACGCCGGCGACGACGTGGATGCTGTGGTCGCTTCGACTTCGATCGCTGTCGCTCATCCCGGGGCGCGGCTCCGTTCCGCCTGCTGTGTCTGCGTAATGCACGCAGTTCTACCGGCATGGCGGGCAGTGGGCAAGCGCACGGCCCGGAACGTGAGAGTCTGCGCTAAGACAGGCTCTTCCGGAAAATCAGGGTGGGGCCGTTACGCCAACTGCCCATGGCAGTGCTTGAACTTCTTTCCGCGCATGGTGCATGCGACCGCCGATACGGCGATACGGCGATGAACGCGCCGCCGCGCGTCGCGACATGGAACAGCCGCGGTACGCTTTTCTTAAGCTAATTGCCCGTGGCAGTGCTTGAACTTCTTTCCTGAACCACAAGGACACGGATCGTTGCGACCGACCTTGGGCATTGAAGACGGATCCTGCTCCAGATCCGCGGCTTCCTCATCGGCGCCGTAACCGCCCATGTCCGGGTGCTGGAACTGCATCTGGCGCGCAACCGCCTCGGCGCGCGCGCGCTCGGCGGCTTCAGCCTGGGCGATTTCCTCTTCGCTGCGGATGCGGACGCGGGCGAGCAGCGAGATCACTTCGCGCTTGACCCTCTCCAGCAATTCGCTGAACAGCTCGAACGCTTCCTTCTTATACTCCTGCTTCGGCTGCTTCTGTGCGTAACCACGCAGATGGATGCCCTGCCGCAGATAATCCATGCGGCCGAGATGTTCCTTCCAGCTCTGGTCGAGCACGGTCAGCATCAGATGCTTTTCGAGCATGCGCATGGTGTCGCCGCCCACCGCGGCTTCCTTGTCGTCGAACAGCTTGACCGCCGCGCCCTGCACGTAACGGGCGATGCCTTCGGCGTCGATTTCGCTCTGTTCGCGCACATGGTCCGATACCGGCAACTCCAGGTTGAACTCCTTCGCCAGTTCGGATTCCAGGCCCTGCAGGTCCCACTGTTCGTCGATCGAATTGGGCGGCACGAAGCGGTCGACCACGTCGGCGATCACGTCGTTGCGGATCCCGTCGATGTTGTCCTTGATGCTCTCGGCTTCCAGCAGCTCGTCGCGCTGGCGGTAGATGACCTTGCGCTGATCGTTGTTAACGTCGTCGAAGTCGAGCAGGTTCTTGCGGATGTCGAAGTTGTGCGCTTCGACCTTGCGCTGGGCGCCGGCGATCTGTTTGCTGACCAGCGGGCTTTCGATGATGTCGTCTTCCTTCAACCCCATCCGCGCCATCATTCGCTGCACCCAGTCGGCGGCGAAGATGCGCATCAGGTTGTCTTCGAGCGACAGGTAGAAACGCGACGACCCCGGATCGCCCTGACGACCGGAACGGCCGCGCAGCTGGTTGTCGATACGGCGCGATTCGTGGCGCTCGGTGCCGACGATGTGCAGCCCGCCGCTCGCCTTCACGGCGTCGTGGCGCTGCTGCCACTCGGCCTTGATGCGTTGGCGCTCGACGTCGCCGAGTTCGCCGCCGGCTTCGGCTTCGAGCGCGGCGATTTCGGCTTCCAGCGAACCGCCGAGCACGATGTCGGTACCGCGACCGGCCATGTTGGTGGCTATGGTCACCGCATTCGGACGGCCGGCCTGGGCGATGATGTGCGCTTCGCGTTCGTGCTGCTTGGCGTTGAGCACTTCATGGACGATACCCTCGGCCTTGAGCTGCTCGGACAGCATTTCCGACACCTCGATCGAGGTGGTGCCGACCAGCACCGGCTGGCCGCGACCGTTCGCGTCCTTGATCTCGTTGGACACCGCGCGGAATTTGCCGGCCTTGTTGAGGAACACCGCATCGGGATGGTCCTTGCGCACCATCGGCCGATGGGTCGGGATCACCACGACTTCCAGCGCGTAGATGTTCTGGAATTCGTAGGCTTCGGTGTCCGCGGTGCCGGTCATGCCCGAGAGCTTGCCGTACATGCGGAACAGGTTCTGGAAGGTGATGCTGGCGAGGGTCTGGTTCTCGCGCTGCACCGGCACGCCTTCCTTCGCTTCGACCGCCTGGTGCAGGCCGTCGGACCAGCGGCGGCCGGTGAGCGTGCGGCCGGTGAATTCGTCGACGATCACCACTTCGCCGTCGCGCACGATGTAATCGACATCGCGCTGGAATAGCGCGTGCGCGCGCATCGCGGCGTTCAAGTGATGGACGACGTGAATGTTGTGCGCGGCGTAGAGGCCGTCCTCGGCATCGAGGATGCTGGCGCGGCGCAGCAGATCCTCGGCGTGCTCCTGACCAGCTTCGGACAGATGCACCTGCTTGCTCTTCTCGTCGATCCAATAATCGCCGACGCCGTCTTCCACTTCCTGGCGCTTGAGCTGCGG
>JAYUUH010000342.1:0-3921 GCA_043754745.1 Lysobacter sp. | reverse complement strand
GAAGGGAAAACCGCTGATGCCCGGGTAAGACAAAGACATCTATGGGCCGCCCTTGCTCTTGCCCTTGATGCCGTATTTACTGGTTCAAGCACCAGTGGTCAGGCGGTGATCGGATTCCCCTTCTCAACATCAATCTTGTAAAGCTTGATCGCCCGGCTCACATCCTTCCCAGTCATCTTCCCTTCCTTCGCCAGCGCATCAATCGCCGCATGCGCGATGTAATACCGATCCACCTCGAAATGCCTGCGCAGATTCGCGCGCGTATCCGAGCGCCCAAACCCATCCGTGCCCAACACCGTATAGCGCATCGGCACGAACGCGCGGATCTGATCCGCGAACGCGCGGACGTAGTCGGTCGCTGCAACGGCGGGGCCCTGGCGGCCTTCCAGCAGTTCGGTGACGTAAGCCTTGCGCGGGGCCTTCGCTTCTGGATTCAAACGGTTGAAGCGTTCGGCGTCGAAGCCGTCGCGGCGCAGTTCGGTGAAGCTGGGGCATGACCAGATGTCGGCGGTGACGCCGAAATCCTTGTCCAGCAGGTCGGCGGCGGCGATGGCTTCGCGCAGGATGGTGCCGCTGCCCAGCAGTTGCACGCGCAGTTCGCCCTTCTTGGGCTTGCCGGCGTCCTTGAGCAGGTACATGCCCTTGATGATGCCTTCGGCCGCGCCTTCGGGCATGTCCGGGTGGGCGTAGTTCTCGTTCATCAGGGTGAGGTAGTAGTACTCGTCCTGCTGCTCGGTGAGCATGCGCTGCATGCCGTGCTGCAGGACCACCGCGACCTCGAAGCCGAAGGTGGGGTCGTAGGATCTGCAGTTCGGGATGGCGCCGGACAGCAGGTGCGAGTGGCCGTCCTCGTGCTGCAGGCCTTCGCCGTTGAGCGTGGTGCGGCCGGCGGTGGCGCCCAGCAGGAAACCGCGCGAGCGCATGTCGGCGGCCTGCCAGGCACTGTCGCCGATGCGCTGGAAGCCGAACATCGAGTAGTAGATGTAGAACGGCAGCATCGGCAGGTCGTTGGTGCTGTAGCTGGTGGCCGCGGCCATCCACGACGAGAACGCGCCGCATTCGGTGATGCCTTCCTCCAGCACCTGGCCGGCGGCGTCCTCGCGGTAGTACATCAGCTGGTCGCGATCCACCGGCTTGTACTTCTGGCCCTGCGGCGCGTAGATGCCGAGCTGGCGGAACAGGCCTTCCATGCCGAAGGTGCGGGCTTCGTCGGCGACGATCGGCACACAGCGCGGGCCGACGGTCTTGTCGCGCAGGATCATGTTCAGCGCCTGCACGAACGCCATGGTTGTGCTGATCTCGCGGTCGCCGCTGCTCTTGAGCAGGCGGTCGAACACTTCCAGCTTCGGGGTTTCCAGCGATTGCGTGGACTTGCGGCGGCGCTGCGGCAATGAGCCGCCCAGCGCGCGGCGACGCTCCAGCATGTATTCGACTTCCGGCGATTTCGGGCCGGGATGGTAGAACGGCACCGCGCCGTCCTTGAGCTGGTCGTCTCCGACCGGGATCTTGAAGCGGTCGCGGAACGTGCGTACGGCATCGTCGTCGAGCTTCTTGGTGTTGTGGGTGGGGTTGAGCGCTTCGCCCGACGCGCCCATGCCGTAGCCCTTCACGGTCTTGGCCAGGATCACCGTGGGCTGGCCCTTGGTGTCGACGGCGTTCTGGTACGCGGCATAGACCTTGTGCGGGTCGTGGCCGCCGCGGTTGAGGCGGTAGATGTCGTCGTCGCTCAGGTTGGCGACCAGCGCGGCGGTTTCCGGGTGTTTGCCGAAGAAATGTTCGCGCGTGTAGGCGCCGCCGAAGGCCTTGCAGTTCTGGTATTCGCCGTCGACGGTTTCCATCATCAGCCGCTTGAGCTGGCCGGTGCTGTCCTTGGCCAGCAGCGGGTCCCAATAGCTGCCCCAGATGGTCTTGATGACGTTCCAGCCGGCGCCGCGGAAACCGCCTTCCAGTTCCTGGATGATCTTGCCGTTGCCGCGCACCGGGCCGTCGAGGCGCTGCAGGTTGCAGTTGATGACGAAGATCAGGTTGTCGAGGCCTTCGCGCCCGGCGACGGAAATCGCACCGAGGGACTCGGGCTCGTCGGTCTCGCCATCGCCGAGGAAGCACCACCCCTTGCGGTCGGTTTTCGGCATCAGGCCGCGGCCTTCGAGATATTTCCAGTTGCGCGCCTGGTAGATGGCGGCGATCGGGCCAAGGCCCATGCTGACGGTGGCGGTCTGCCAGAAATCCGGCATCAGCCACGGATGCGGGTAGCTGCTCACGCCGCGGCCGTCGACTTCCATGCGGAAGTGGTCGATCTGCGATTCGCTGATGCGGCCTTCCAGGAAGGCGCGGGCGTAGATGCCGGGCGAGCTGTGGCCCTGCGTGTAGAGCAGGTCGCCGGGATGCTCGGCGCTGGGCGCGCGCCAGAAATGATTGAAGCCGACGTCGTAGAGCGTGGCCGAGCTGGCGAAGCTGGCGATGTGGCCGCCGAGGTCGCCGGGCTTGCGGTTGGCGCGGACCACCATCGCCATCGCGTTCCAGCGGATGATCGAACGGATCCGCCATTCCATGTGCTGGTCGCCCGACATGCGCGGTTCGAGATGCGACGGAATGGTGTTGACGTACTCGGTGGTGGGCGCGAACGGCAGGTGCGCGCCAGCGCGGCGGGTCAGTTCGACCATGCCCTGCAGGAGCTGGTGGGCGCGCTCGGCGCCGTCGGCGTCGATGACCGCCTTGAGCGACTCGACCCATTCGCGGGTCTCGGTGGGATCGGGGTCGTTCTGCAGCAGTTCGTTCAACCAGCTCATGCGTCGGGCTCCGCGGCGGCCGCGTGGCCGCATCCTGTGGGGGTCGTTCGGTTTAGAGCCCGGATTCTAGCAGCGGGGGCGCGGGCTGCCCCGTACGGGAGCGTCCGGGGCAGGGTTCTGCGGCAGGAATTCGATTCCATGACGCTGCACAGGTGCCTGTAGGAGCGCCGGAAGGCGCGACAGAACGAAGCGGCAGCGGACTGTTTCCGCTGCATTTGGCGAAACTCCGACCATGGTGACGGGCTTTTTCCGACAGACAGCATCGGACGTCTTTTCCATGCTACCGGCATGAATCCACCCGACCTCTCCCCAGGACAGCGAGCGTTGCGAAAAGGACGCATCTCGCTCGCGCAGCACTACTACCTCGTCACCACTGTCTGCGAATGTCGCATCGCGCATTTTGCGGACGCGACGCGCGCTGCGGCTGCATCATCGGTTCTACGGGAAGAACGCATCTGGCGCGATTCAATGCCGCAGTGCTGGGTACTGATGCCCGATCATCTGCATATCCTTCTGAAGCTGGGAAGTACGGAGTCGTTGTCGCGTTTGATGAATCGCATGAAATCTGTAACTGCTCGTGCGGCGATCGGTGGCGATCGCCGCCGTGGTCCAATATGGATGCGTGGCTTCCATGATCGGGGGATGCGCAGCGAAGAAGACCTGCAGACCGTCGGCCGTTATGTCCTCGAGAATCCGATCCGGGCGGGATTGACGGAGACGCTGGAGGCATATCCATTCTGGGGATGTGCTTGGGAGCACTTGCACGCATGAAGTGAAGGGATCGGTCGCGCCTTCCGGCGCTCCTACAGGCATGGTCGCCATCGGTGCCGTCGTTCATGCCTGTGCGTACGATCAGCCCTGCGACAACGCGCGGCATCGTTCGCGGAACGCGGCCAGCTGCGCTTCGTGCGCCGGCAACATGCGAAGACGGCGCAGGACTTCCTCGCGCGCCGCTTCGTACAGGCGCATATCCCAGGCGTTGAGTGCGAGCACCGCGTCGAAGGACTCGCTGCCCCACGCGGTGCGGCAGACATCGAGGAGGTCGGCGCGGCCGGAAGGGCGGTGGCCGCCCGGCGCGAAGACGTTCTGCGCGATGTAGGCGAAATCGATCTGCGGAAAGCACGGGCCGAGG
>JAYUUH010000341.1:0-3922 GCA_043754745.1 Lysobacter sp. | reverse complement strand
AGCGCGATGCAGACGCCGATGATCGCGAAACTGACGATATTGCCGCGGGGGAAGCGCTTGGGCAGTTCCAGGAACGTGCGCGCGAACTGCTGCATGCCGATGATGGCGAAGCAGATCGACAGCGGCACCGCGACGTTCGCCAGCCATGGATTGTCCGGCCACAGATATTCGAAGCTGTAGCCGTTCAGCGTGAACAACACCAGGCCGAACGCCGAGATATGGGACAGATACCAGAAATAGCTGGGGTCGCGCAGGGTCAGCCAGAGCACGAGGTTGTAGACAAACAGGGCGAGCAGGATGCCGTAATAGATGCCCATCACGAACTGCGCATCGCGCGACAGCGAGGTGAAGGCCGCGGGCGTGTACAACTCCAGCGGCACCTGCATCGAACTCTGGCTTTGCGCGCGGAGCAGGATTTCGACGGGCTGGCCCGGCGGCAGTTCGATGCGGAAATTCGGATGACGGTAGGAGATGCTACGCGCCGAGAACGGCAGCAGATCGCCGCTGGCCTGCTGGACGATGCGGCCGTCGGGATAGCGCAGGAATAGATCGATGCGGTCGAGCAGCGCGAAACGCTGCACCAGCATCCAGTGACGCTCGTCGGGATCGCGATTCACCACGGTTGCGTGGAACCAGTACGCGCCCTGCTGGAACCCGAAGGCGGTCTTCCCCGCCGGCACCGGCTGGAAGCCGTCGACGCCGATGCGTCGCCAGGCGTCGTCGACCGAGTCGATCGCGTCCATGTCGTGCAGATAGCTCAGGTGCGGGGTGAGCGACATCGAAGCGGTGCCTTCGATGAGTTCCGCCGGCGGCTGCGGATTCGCGGCCCGACTCGTCGGCACGGACAACAGCTGCGCAGCCGCGATGACCATGGCCCAAAGCCAAACACGTCGGAACGGCATGCATCTCCCCTGCGGCCCGGATCAAGGGTGATCTTACTGCACACAAGCACGGATGGCGGTGTTCCGGACGAGGCGGGCAAAGGCATAATCCTGTACCGGTCCGGACAGGAAAGAGGCGGCGATGCGGTTCCGCGAAGGTGTATGCATGCTTGGCCTGCTGTTTTGCGCCGCAGGCGTTGCGACGGCCGACGCTCCGGCGTCGCTCGGCGGCGTGGTCTACGACGATCGCGACGGCGATGGCCGCCGAGATCGCGGCGAACCCGGGATCGCGGGTGTCCTGGTGTCGAACGGCCGCGCGCTGGCCGAAACCGATGCGGCCGGGCGTTACCGCATTGCGATAGCGCCCGGGCAGACGGTCTTCGCGATCAAGCCGGCGGGCTGGCGTTTGCCGAACGGCGATCCGGCGCGCCCCGGCGCCTGGCGCCATGTACCGTCGATCGCGCGGCCGTCGCTGAAATACGGCGGGATCGCGTCCACGCCGATGGCGCCGGACTTCGATGTCGGCCTGCGTCGCGCGCCGCCCGGCGATGGCTGGCTGGAGGTGCGCGTGTTCGCCGATCCGCAGGTGAAATCGGACGCGGATGTCGGTTATTACGCCCGCGATATCGTCGACAGCGTGCTGGCCGAACGCGAGTCCGGCAACGACGCGCGCGAAACGCGTCGCGCGCCGGAGCTGGGATTGAGCCTGGGCGATATCGTCGACGACGACCTATCGCTGTATCCGGCCTTGAACGCCGAAACCCGCCGTATCGGTGTGCCGTGGCTGCACGTCGCCGGCAACCACGATCTGGATTTCGATGTCGCGCGCGACGAAGACTCGCTGCTGACCTTCCGCAATACCTTCGGTCCCGACACCTTCGCCTGGGAAGAAGACGAGGCGGTGTTCGTGGGGCTCGACGATGTGATCTACATACCCGGTCAGAATCCGCCGGGCCAGAGCCCGGCCTACATCGGCGGTCTGCGCGAAGACCAGTTCGCCTTTCTTGAAGCCTATCTGCCGCGGGTAGCGAAGCAGCGCCTGCTGGTGCTGGCGATGCATATTCCGCTATTCGAGCATGAAGGTCGCGATACCTTCCGCGACGCCGATCGCACGCGGCTGTTCGCACTGCTGCGCGATTTCCCGAACGTGCTGATCCTCAGCGGTCACAGCCACACCCAGCAGCACTGGATGCACGATGCGCGCACCGGCTGGCAGGGCGCCGCGCCGCTGCACGAATACAACGTCGGCGCCGCCTGCGGCGCGTTCTGGACCGGAGTGAAGGATGCTGAGGGCATTCCCGATACGACGATGTCCGACGGCACACCCAACGGCTATTCCAGCCTCGGTATCGGCCGCGATGGCCGTTACGCGCTGGCCTGGCACGTCGCCCGCGACCGGCAGGACGCGCAGATCGGCCTGCATGCGCCGAAAGTGCTGCGGCGCGGCGCGTATCCCGCGCATGGCGTGTACGCGAACGTCTACATGGGGCGCGTCGATACGCGCGTGGAATTCCGCATCGACGACGGCGAATGGAAGCCGATGCGCCGGACTATCGCGCCCGATCCACGCGTGGTGCGCGAGAACATGCGCGATGCCGACGCCGACACGCTGCGCGGCTACGATCGCTCGGCCGAAGCGACGTTCTCGCCGCACCTGTGGCGCGGCGCGCTGCCGACCGATCTCGCGCCGGGCGCGCATCGGATCGAGGTGCGCGCGTTCGACGCCTGGCGCGGCGAAGTGCGGGCGCAGGGCGAATATCGATTGCAGGACTGGGAGGCGTCGCCATGACCGTGCCTGCCGCCGATCTTCCTTCCGATCTTCCAATCCTGCCGTTCGCCGACGGCGACGCGTGGGAAACATGGCTGATCGCGAATGCCGCGTCGAAAGGGCTGTGGCTGAAAATCGCGAAGAAGGACAGCGGCATCGCCACGGTGACCTACGGTCAGGCGCTGGATGTCGCGCTGTGCCACGGCTGGATCGACGGACAGATACGCCGTTTCGACGGCGATTATTTCCTGCAGCGTTTCACGCCGCGGCGGCCGAAAGGCCTGTGGTCGAAGATCAATATCGGCAAGGTGGAACGACTGATCGCGGAGGGCCGGATGCGCCCCGGCGGGCAGCGCGAAATCGACGCCGCGAAAGCCGACGGGCGCTGGGATGCGGCCTACGACAGCCCCCGCAGCATGGAAACGCCGCCGGAACTGGCGGCGGCGCTGGCGAAGAACAAGAAAGCGCGCGCGTTCTTCGAAACGCTGGACAAGACCAATCGCTACGCCGTGTGCTGGCGCGTGCAGACCGCGAAAAAGCCGGAAACCAAGGCAAAACGTGTCGAGACGCTAGTCGCGATGCTGGCGCGCGGCGAGAAGATTCACTGATTCCACTCGCGCCGCTGTAGAGCGGCCTTCAGGCCGCTGCCCGGATGGCCCTGTCGAGCTTCAGCGGCCTGAAGGCCGCTCTACGGGAGGCCACGCTACCCGATCGAGCAATCGCCTGAATATGCGATCCCGCTACCGTCCTTCGACGCGTGATTATCGCTTCGGTTTCGACGCTTTCCCGGCTGTCGGTTTCACGGGTGCAGCAACGTCGGCGCCGGGCGCCGGCGCCGCGGGCAGGGCATACGCCACCTTCGGCCCCGGCACCAGCTGCGATTGCCAGGCCTGCAGGCGCGGCAGGATCTGTTTGCCGACCGAGATCTGCGGTCGCGACGCCCGGAAACCTTCCGCTTTCTCGCGCTCGGCGATGCGCGTCTTCGCGGTCTCGAATGCGGCGACGAAATCGGTGGTCTCGTTCAGCGCGTCCACCAGCCAGGCGCGGCCGAAGTACGTGGCGTCCGAGTCAGGGCCGCAGCCGAACGATGGCCGGTTCCTGTGCGCGGCGGTCAGGATGAGGCTGTCGTCGTTCTTCAGCGTCGGCACGAAACCGCCGGAGTAACAGGCCGAAATCACCACGACGCGATTGCGGATGCCCGCATCGTCGAGCGCCTTGCGGAGTTGGCGCGGATCGATCAGGTCGAAATACACCGGCGCCATCTGCACGAACA
>JAYUUH010000340.1:0-3926 GCA_043754745.1 Lysobacter sp. | reverse complement strand
GGATCGCGTCTGCATCTACGGCGGCAGCTTCGGCGGCTATGCATCGATGATGGCCCCGGCGCGCGAACAGAACTTGTTCAAGTGTGCCTTCGGTTATGTCGGCGCGTACGACGCCGAGATCCAGATGACGAAGAGCGACACCAGCCGGTCCGACGGCGGTCGTCTGTACATGCAGCGCGCACTGGGCAAGACAAAGGCGGAACGCGACGCGATGTCGCCGGTGAACCACGCCGACAAAATCAAGATACCGGTGTATCTGGCCGCCGGCGCCCGCGACCCGCGCTGCCCGCCGGAAAATACCGAGGCGATGCAAAAGGCGCTGATCGCCGCGGGCAACACGCCCGAGGGCATGATGATCACCAGCGGCGAGATGCACGGGTTCTACAAGGACGAGAACAAGCTCAAGCTCTACACCGAGATGCTGAATTTCTTCGCGCGGCATATCGGCGGGAAGCCTGCGGGTGCTGGTGGGGCTGCCAAGGCTGGCAGATAGGTTTTCGATAGGCTTCAGGGTTCTTTGGAAACGGGTCGCATTGCGGCCCGTTTTTCTCTGATTCTATTTCGGTGAGTCTGTTGTGCGGGAACGAATCATCAACACCAAAACCAAAACCAAAACCGCGCAGACGGAATTAAATTCAATCAAACCATCTACTGCAACATCAAACCCACCACGTACGCGCAATACATCCCCAGCGCATAACCCAACACCGCAAGCAGCACGCCACCGGCGCCAGCGACGGATGTGAAACCTGACAGCTTAGGCGCCCGCCAACGCCTTGAGTATCAATCCAAGAATGTAAGCCAACGCGGTGCCCGTGGCGTAACCCAGCGTCCCCAGCAACGCACCCACCGGCGCCAGCGAAGGATGGAAAGCCGAGGCCACCACCGGCGCCGAAGCCGGGCCGCCGATATTGCTCTGCGAACCGATCGCGAAATAGAAGAACGGCACACGCAGGACTCGTCCCACCATCCACAGCAATGCGATGTGGCAAGCGATCCAGACGAAGCCGAGCAGCAACAGCTGCGGCCGCTCGAACAGCGCCAGGATATCCATCTGCATGCCGATGGCCGCGATCAGGAAATACAGCAGCAGGGTGCCGAGCGTGGAGGCACCCGCGCCTTCCAGCGAACGCGCGCGGGTGAAGCTCAGCGCCAGTCCGGCGAACGTGGAGATCGCGATCACCCAGACGAAGGGTTCGTGCAGGCTGACCTTCGACGCCCAGGCGGTGTTCGCGCCGAACCAGGCGGATGCCGGCCCGGCGATGGCGTGCGCCAAGCCGACGGTGCCGAAGGCGATGCCGACGATCAGCATCTGGTCGGTCAGGGTCGGGATGCGTTCGTGCTGCGCCTTGAACGCGGCGATGCGTTCCTTGAGTTCGTCGATGGCCCGCGTATCCGCGCCGCTGCGCGCATCGATCTTCGCCGCGCGCTGGGCGAAGAAGATCAGCGTCGCCATCCATGCGTAACCCACGGCGACATCGACCACCGCGAACTGCCCGAACGTCGTGGCGTCGACGTCGAAGATTTCCTTCATCGCCATCATGTTGGCGCCGCCACCGATCCAACTGCCGGCCAGCGCGGCCATGCCGGCCCAGGTGTCGCCGGCCATCGCTTCGGGAAAGATCGCGCGCACCACCAGGAATGCGATCACGCCGCCGAGCATCACGCTCAGCGACGCGGTGATGTACATCGCCAGCAGTTTCGGGCCGAGCCGGAAGATCGCGCGGATGTCGACGGAAAGCGTCAGCAGCACCAACGCCGCCGGCAGAAGCACGCGGCTGGCGACCGGGTTGTAGAGTTTGCTGTTGGCGCCGTCGATCAGCCCGAACGTGTTGTACAGCCCAGGCAGGAAGTAACAGAGCAGCAGCGGCGGCACCACCGCATAGAAGCGTTTGAAGCCCCCCTGCTCGCGCGATGCGCTCCAGAACACCGCCGCAAGCGTGGCGGCGATGAGGCCGAAGACCACGATGTCGTTGGAGATCAGCGGTGGCGTGGCGTTGGTTGCGGTTTCAAGGGCCATCGGCGTTTCGTCGGTGTTCGGAACGGTCGCCGATCATGCCCCAGCGGCGCACTCAGCGCACGTGCCGGGCTTGTCTTCGCTTCGTAGAGCGACCTTCAGGCCGCTGCTGTTACGGATGAACAAAACAGCGGCCTAAAGGCCGCTCTACAGGCATCAAGAACAGCGGCCTGAAGGCCGCTGTACAGGCATCAGGAGGAGCAGCTTGAAGGCCGCTCTACGGGTTTGCATCGATCGGCGCGGGACCGGCGCGGTCACTCGCCAAGGTGTTTTTTCATCCACGCATGCACGGTGTCGTGCCACTGCAGGCTGTTCTGCGGCTTGAGCACCCAGTGGTTCTCGTCCGGGAAGTACAGCAACTGCGATTCGATGTCGCGGCGCTGCAGGGCGGTGAACGTCGACAAGCTCTGGTCGATCGGCACGCGGAAGTCGTTCTGGCCCGCGACCACCATCATCGGCGTCTTCCACTTGCCGATGTGGCGCGCCGGGTTGAAGCGCTCGTAGCCTTCGGGCTTTTCGTGCAACGGGCCGCCGAACTCCCACTCAGTGAACCACAACTCTTCGGTGACCACTCCCATCGAGCGGGTGTCGAAGACGCCGTTGTGGTTCACCAGGCACTTGAACGGCGCATTGCCTTCCCTGTCGAACCAGTTGCCGGCGAGCCAGTTGATCATGTAGCCGCCGTAGCTGGCGCCGAGCGCGCAGGCGCGATCGCCGTCGAGGAACGCATATTTCTTCTGCGCCGCGTCCCAGCCTTTCTGCAGGTCTTCGAGCGGACGGTCGCCCCAGTGGCCGCTGATCGAATCGGTGAACTTCTGGCCGTAGCCGGTGGAACCGTGGAAGTCGATCATCACCACCGCGTAGCCCTGGCCGGCGTAGGTCTGCGGGTTCCAGCGATAGCTCCAGCCGTCGCCGAAGCTGCCCTGCGGGCCGCCGTGGATCAGGAACGCGACCGGGTAGGTCTTGCCTTCCTGGTAATTCCAGGGCTTGAGCACGTAGCCGTGGACGGTTTCGTTGTTCCAGCCCGGGAAGCGGAACTGTTCGTACTCGCCGAAACGCACGTCCGGCAGCATTTTCCCGGCGCTGGGCGTGATCGCGCGCAGCGGCGCCTTGCCGTCGGCGCTGGTGACGTGGATGACGTCACCGGTGTTCATCGAGTTCGCGGCGATGGCCAAAGTATCGCCGGCAAGCTCGAATGCACCGACCGAGCCATCCTTGAAGATCGAGGTCACTTCGCCGCTGTCGATCGACACCGAGAACAGCGGATGACGCCCCAGCTCCTGAGCGGTGGTGTAGATCGATTTGCCGTCGGCGGACAGGGTGATGCCGTCCGCGGACGCGTCCCATTTCGGCGCGAGGTCGCGGGCGCTGCCGGTCGCCAGATCCATCGCCATCAGCGCGAAGCGGTCGGCCTCGAAGCCGGGACGCTTCATCGCGCGGTAATACAGGGTGTTGCCGTCGGCGGAGAACACCGGGCCGGTGTCCCAGGCCTTGTTGGCGGCGGTGAGATTGCGCGCGGCGCCGCTGCCGTCGGCGGCGACGAGGTAGAGATCGAAATTAGTGCTGGCCGGCTCGGAGCGGTCGGCCTTGCGCGCGGAGAGCACGAACGAACTACCATCGGGCGACCAGGTGAATTCGCTGGTATCGCCGAAGGGCTTGGACGGTACGTCGCCGATCACGTTGGCGCCGATCAGCGTCGCCGTCTTCAACGGCTTTTCCTTGCCCTGCGGCAGGGTCGCGGCGAACACGCGGTTGAGGCGGCCGTCGGCCCAGGTGTCCCAGTGGCGGACGAAGATCTTGTCGTAGAGCACGCCGCTGCTTTTGCGCGCGGCGGTATCGTCGAGACGCTTCTTGGTGCAGGCGAGATCGGATTTGCAGTCGACGAAGGCTTCCAGCGCCAGCGCGACGC
>JAYUUH010000339.1:0-3926 GCA_043754745.1 Lysobacter sp. | reverse complement strand
GCTGCCCGCCTGGTCGAGCTTCGGTCGGCAGCGACTTGCGCCCGAGCTCGCGAAGACGCTCGGCCGCGCCGATGCGCTCGCACGCCAGCCAGAAGGACCGGCCGCGCAGTTGTCGCGGCATTTTTCCTCGGTCCCGTCGCACTGGGCGCCGGCGGCGCTGACGCGTCAGGTCGACGTCGGCGACGCCGCGGGCGCGGCTTGGCTGCGCGCGGATCCCGCGCACGTCCGGCCGGATATCAACGGCGCGCGGCTGCTGGGCATCGGCGAGCGTCTGTCGCTGTCGCAGGCGGATGTCGATGCGCTGCTGCCGGCGCTCAAGCCGGTATTCGGCGATAGCGGTTTCGTGCTGGATGCGCCGACGCCGTCGCGCTGGTACCTGCGCCTGCTGCGCGAAGCGAAATTTCCGCAGTTCAGCGCCCCGGACGAGGCGCTGGGCGCGGATCTGTTCGAGCACCAGCCCGACGGTCCCGAAAGCCGCCGCTGGCGCGCGCTGCTCAACGAGGTGCAGATCGTGCTGCACAACCATCCCTGGAACGCGCAGCGTGCCGCGCGCGGACTGGTCTCGATCAACGCGCTGTGGGTGTGGGGCGGCGGCGTGCTGCCGGATCGGGTGACCAGCGCGATCTCGCAGGTCCGCAGCGAGGACGATCTGCTGCGGGCGCTGGTGCGCGTGGCCGGCGGCGAAGCGCAGACCCTGCCGATAGAGTACGCATCCGCGCCGATCGTCGCCGACACGCTGATCGATCTGCGTCATGGTCGCGACTTCGCCGCATTGCAGCGCGATTGGCTGCTGCCCGCGGTCGAAGCCGTGCGCAGCGGCGCGCTCGCAGCACTGACCCTCGATGCCGCCGACGGCAGGGCTTTGCATTTGGCGAAATCGCAGCGCTGGCGTTTCTGGCGTGGCGCGTGGTCGCCGCCGGTCGTGGAAAACAGCGGGCCGGCGGCATGACCCGCACCATCCGGCGCCGCGATGCGGCTGCCGAGGGCACGCTGGTCGACGGCACGCTTATTGACAGCATGCTGGTCGACAGCATCGAAACACCCGGCGAATGGCCGGCGAACACGCCGCCGCTGCTGCGTCGCGTGTACGCGGCGCGCGGCGCGCATACGCATGCGCTGGCGCAGCCGCGCCTGACCCACTTGTTGCCGCCGGACAGCATGGGCGGGATCGATGCCGCGGCGCGCCTGTTGGCCGATGCGATGGCGGCCGGCCGGCATATCGTGATCGTCGGCGATTTCGACTGCGATGGCGCCACCGCCTGCGCGGTCGCGGTACGCGGCCTGCGTCTGCTCGGCGCGACGCACGTGTCGTATGCGGTGCCCAACCGCATGGTCCACGGTTACGGCCTGTCGCCGGCGCTGGTGGAAGATCTCTGCGGCATGCGTCCCGATCTGCTGGTGACCGTCGATCACGGCATCGCCTGCCATGCCGGTATCGCCGCGGCCAAGGCTCACGGCTGGCAGGTGCTGGTAACCGATCATCATCTGCCCGGCGAACATCTGCCCATGGCCGACGTCATCGTCGATCCGAATCTCGACGGCGACGGTTTCCCGAGCAAGGCGCTGGCCGGGGTCGGGGTGATGTTCTATGTGCTGCTCGCGCTGCGCCGTTTGCTGCGCGAAAACGGTGCATTCGCGGGCGAGGTGCCGGATCTCACGGTACTGCTCGATCTGGTCGCGGTCGGCACCGTCGCCGATCTGGTCCAGCTCGATGCCAACAACCGCACGCTGGTCGCGGCCGGATTGCGCCGGCTGCGCGCCGGGCACGGTTGCGCCGGCCTGCACGCGTTGATCGAGGTATCGCGCAAGCATGCGGCGACGTTGACCACCGGCGATATCGGTTTCTCGATGGCGCCGCGCATCAACGCCGCCGGCCGGCTCGAAGACATGGCTGTCGGCATCGAATGCCTGCTCTGCGACGATCCGCGCCGGGCGCGCGAACTCGCCGAGATCCTCGATGGCATCAACGCCGAACGTCGCGGCGTGCAGCAGCAGATGGTCGGCGACGCCGAAGCCGCGATCGCGGCGCTGTCCTTCGATCTCGACAGCGGCCGCGCGACCGTGTGCCTGTATCGCGAAGACTGGCACCCCGGCGTGGTCGGGCTGGTCGCGTCGAAGATCAAGGAACGCGTGCATCGCCCGGCGATCGCGTTCGCGCCCAGCGATGCGGGCAGCGACCGTCTGCGCGGGTCCGCGCGCTCGATCCCCGGCTTCCACATCCGCGATGCGTTGGCTGCGGTCGATGCGAAACATCCCGGGCTGATCGAGAAGTTCGGTGGGCATGCGATGGCCGCGGGCCTGAGCCTGGGCCTGACCGAGCTGCCGCGTTTCCAGGCCGCGTTCGAGCAGTGCGCGGCCGCGATGCTGTCGCCGGAACTGCTGCAGGACGTGATCCTCAGCGATGGTGCGATGCCGCCCGAAGCCTGCGGCATCGACACCGCGCTCGCCTTGCGCGACGGCGGGCCGTGGGGGCAGGGGTTTCCCGAGCCGCTGTTCGACGATGTGTTCGAGGTCGTCGGCTGGAAAATCCTCGGCGAACAGCATCTCAAGCTCGAATTGATGTGGCAGGGCGCCGCAGGCGAACGCCACGGCGCGAAGCCCCTCAACGCGATCCATTTCGGCGGTTGGAGCGGCGAGGCGCCGGCGTCGCGTTCGCGGATCGCCTATCGGCTTCAACCCGACGACTGGCGGGGCGGCGATGCGGTGCAGCTGGTCGTGGTGCATCGCGAAGCCGCGACCTGATCCGAACTGCGGCGCGATCGGTCGCGCGGCCTCGGTTAGGATCGCAGCAAAGCCCAACCCCGTTCCTTCGGACGGGCCGTTCAGTCGTCACCATCCGCAGGGGAACCACCATGCAACGAGGCTTCGCGAGCACCGCCGTCATTACCCTCGTCACCGGGCTGCTGCTCGGCCAGGCGGCACCCGCCGCACAGGCGCAGCGCGCACGGGACCGGCTCGCCGAATCTGCGATCATCGCGCCGCCGCTGATCGTGTCCCGCGACGCGGAGATTCCGGTCGGTCTGCGCGCGGCGTCGGTGAACATCGAAACCGACGGCAGCCTGGCCCGCACGATTCTGCTGCTCACGCTCTACAACCCCAACGACCGGATGCTGGAAGGCACGCTCGAATTCCCGCTGCAGCCGGGCCAGCAGGTCAGCGCGTTCGCGCTGGATGTCGGCGGCGCGCTGCGCGACGCGGTCCCGGTGCCCAAGCAGAAGGCGCAACAGGTATTCGAAAGCATCGAACGTCGCAACGTCGATCCGGGCGTGCTCGAACAGACCGCAGGCAATCATTTCCGCTTGCGGGTGTATCCGATTCCCGCCCGCGGCACGCGTCAGGTGCGGCTGGTGATCGATGAAGCCATGCGCCGCGACGCCGATGGCTGGCGCCTCGATGTGCCGGTGCATCTGCTCGGCGGCGCAGACGCGTTTTCGCTGAAGCTGCGCGCCCAGGGGCTGCGCAAGCCGCCGCAGGTAGTGGGCGCTTTCGATGACTTGCGCTTCGAACGCAGCGGCCGCGGGTATGCCGCGACCGTCGAACGCAAGGCGTTCCGGCCTGCGAATGGTCTGTCGCTGCGTTTCCCGGCGGAGAACGCCGCGCAGAGTTATCTGCAGTCTTATGGCGACGAACGTTTTGCCCTGGTCGAAATCCCGGTGCCGGCGACCGCGACAGCGACGACGACGCGCGCATTGCCCGCATCGATCGGCCTGCTGTGGGATGCGTCGGGCTCCGCGCGCAAACGCGATCGACAGACCGAGTTCGCGCTGCTCGACCGCTATTTCAAGGCCATGGGCGACGGTAGCGTCGCGCTGCGGCTGCTCCGCGACGTTGGCGAAGACGGCGGAAGTTTCACCATTCGCGGCGGCGATTGGAGTGCGCTGCGCAAAGTGCTGGAATCGACCGTCTACGACGGCGCCAGCGATCTC
>JAYUUH010000338.1:0-11931 GCA_043754745.1 Lysobacter sp. | reverse complement strand
AAGCAGCATGCTTCAAAACAGGATGCTCCGACGCACGTCCGCGCCCACGCCCACCCACGCCCGCATCCTTTCGACGCGTCCGCGGCTGCGCCGTGACGGCCTGTCGCTCGCACTCGCGGCGGCGCTGACGGCCGCTTGGGCGATGCCCGCCGCGGCTCAGGACAGCGCCCCGGGCGATGCAGACACGCTCGACCGGATCATGGTCACCGCGCAGAAGCGCGAACAGCAGATCGAGGACGTGCCGATCTCGATCAATGCCTATTCGGGCGAATTCCTCCAGGCGCAGGGCATCAACGATTACGGCGATCTCGGCACGCTCGTGCCCGGCCTGGAAGTGCAGACCCAGAGCGTGAGCAATCCCAGCATCTCGATCCGCGGCATCACCGCCGATCTCGACGACCCGACCCAGGAGCCGCGCATCTCGCTGTTCCAGGACGGCGTGTCGATCAGCCGCTCGCGCGGCTCGTCGGTCGAAATGTTCGACATGGAGCGCGTGGAAGTGCTGCGCGGGCCGCAGGGCACGCTGTTCGGCCGCGCCGCCGAAACGGGCGCCATACACCTGATCCAGAACAAGGCCCGCGGCGGCCGCAGCGGCGGGTTCGAGATCGGCCTGGGCAGCGACGACCAGCGCCGCTTCACCGGCCACTACAACACCGACCTCGGCGACAACGTGCAGGGCCGCATCGCCGCCTTCTACGAAACCCGCGACGGCTATATCGAGAACCTCGACGGCGGCACGTTGCAGGGCAAGGACACCCGCGCGTTGCGCGGCGCGCTGCACTTCGACATCGGCGCGAACAGCGGCATCGACGTGATCCTGAACTACCAGAAGGACACGCCGCCCGGCACCGGTTTCCGCAGCATGGTCATCCCGAACGAACAGGGCAGCCTGGACCCGTACACCGCGAATTCGCAGCGCGGCGAAGATCTCGGCACCGACCGCGAAGTCTACGGCGCCACCGTGCTCGGCGACTTCACCCTCAACGACACCTGGTCGCTGTCCACCATCACCGGCTGGCGCCATTACGAAGGCTTCGACAAGTTCGACTCCGACGGCTCGCAGGCCGACCTCATCGAATTCGACGAGAATGCCTGGGGCGACCAGTTCAGCCAGGAACTGCGCTTCAACTACGACAACGGCGGCAAGTTCACCGGTTTCTTGGGTGGTTCGTATTTCGACGAAACCGCGAATCGCGACCTGAAGTACCAGGCCGACGAACGCCAGCTGTATGCGCTGTTGTCGGAAGAGATCAACGGCAACGTCCGTGGGATCCTGACGCGGCGTTTCTTGAATCCGCCCTTCAACTTGCCACTGGCCAACGCGTCCGCACTCGGCACCCAGTTCGCTAATCTCTATTACCCTCTCGCGCCTTTGCTCAACGCGAACGGCACCCCGAACACCTCGTTCGGCTCCACCTGGCTTCCGGCATCCGTGCTGCCGCCATCGGCGAACAACCCGCTGGGCTTCGTGCCGGTGCCGCTCAATCCCAACCACCGCGAAACCTTCGGCAACGATGTCGACATCCGCGCGTTTGAACTGTTCGCGGACGGCACCTGGCAGTTCAACGACGCCTGGTCGCTGACCCTCGGCCTGCGCGGCTCGCACGAATCGGTCGAATACGGATATTTCGCGGCGCCGGGTAACGGTTCCAGCCTAGGCTATCTGCTGTCGGCCCGCGGCACGCCGGCCTGCACGGCGCCGGCGCCCTGCACCAATCTGCTGTTCCCGGCCACGGCAAGGCTTAGCGCCGACGACAGCTATACATCGTGGGTCGGCCGCGCGGTGCTGGGCTACAAGCTCAGCGAGAACGTCAACACCTACGCCAGCATCTCGCGCGGGCGCCGCCCGGACATGATCAATGTCAGCGACATTTTCCCCGAGGGCAAGAATATTCCGGCCGAGATCGTCTGGAGCTACGAACTGGGCATGAAGGGTTCGGCCGCCGACGGCCGCTTCCTGTACGACCTCTCGCTGTTCTATTACGACTACAACAACTTCCAAGCATCGGTGCAGAGCGATAACCCACCGCCGTTTTTCGAGACCCAGAATGCCGGCAAGGCGCATTCGCTTGGCTTCGAGGCCTCGCTGTTCAACCGCTTCAGCGAGAACGTCAACGGCTGGTTCAACTTCGCCTACATCGACGGCGGCTTCAACGCCTTCGACGACGACGGCGTGTATCAGCAACTGGCCGGCAACCGCTTCCGCATGACGCCCAAGCAATCGCTGTCGATCGGCGTCGACTGGACCATTCCGCTGGCCAACGGCGACAGCCTGTACGTGCGCCCGAGCTACAGCTACCGCTCGCAGGTGTATTTCGAGGACGAAAATCAGCCGGGCATCGAGCAGGACGGCTACGGCCTGCTCAATCTGCGCGCCGGCTGGCGCTTCGCCGACCGCTGGGAAGTCGCGGTGTGGGGCAACAACCTCGCCGACAAGGAATACCTGACCGACGCCGGCAACACCGGCCTGCTGTTCGGCATTCCCACCGTGATCGCCGGCCCCGACCGCAGCTACGGCGTGACCCTGCGCGCGAAGTTCTGATCGTCGCAGTTCAATCGCGACCACCGCGAACGCCCGGCAGCTGAATTCGCCGGGCGTTCGTTTTTCCACACGATCGTTGCTTCGCGATGCGTGCATGACCTTCGCCGGGTGTGCGCAAGCGCCGCGCTCGGCTACCCTGTCGGCATGACTGTCGCCCCCATCGCAAAGCCCACGCCGCGCAAACGCGTGATCGTCCCGTTGCTGCTCGCCGTGCTCGGCATCCTCGGCATGAGCGCCGTCTGGGCACTGCTGGCGCTGATCATCGACCGCCAGTGCGCGTGGATGGCGGTGCTGACCGCCGCCGACATCGCGCTGCTGTTGCGCCTGGGCCACGCCGCTCCGGGCATGCCGCGCGCGGCGATGGCCGTGTTCGCGACCCTCGCCACCATCGCGCTCACCAATTGGACGATCGCCGCCACCCAGATGGGCGGGCCGATGGGCTTCAAGCTGGTCGACTCGATGCAGCGTTTGGGCATTGATCATGCGCAGACCCTGCTGGGCCTGGCCAATCAGCCTGCGGAACTTGCGTGGTACGCGGTCGCGGTGATCGTGGCGCTGTGGCTGGGGCGTTGATCGACGCCATCGCAAGACGCGCCGACATGCGCCTTCCGATGCGTTCGCGGCGCTGCCTGCTCGCGCCCGGGAGCGCCGCGCCGTAAGGGCCGCAGCGCACGACAGCAGCAGGGCGACGCGCCACTTGTGCAGAATAGAACCAGGCCCTCCGGACCCCAGCCATGCGCGATCCCCGCTACGACATTCTTTTCACGCCCGTGCAGATCGGCCCGGTCACCGCGAAGAACCGGTTCTTCCAGGTGCCGCACTGCAACGGCATGGGCCACAGCATGCCGCTGGCGCATGCGGCGATGCGCGAGATGAAGGCCGAGGGCGGCTGGGCGGTGATCGCCACCGAGGAATGCGAGATTCATCCATCGGGCGATGTTTCTCCGTACGTCGAAGCGCGGCTGTGGGACGACCGCGATATCCCGGCGCTGGCGCTGATGTGCGACAAGGTCCACGCGCACGGCGCGCTGGCGGCGGTGGAACTCACCCACAACGGCCCGACCGCCTCGAATCTGTATTCGCGTGAAGTGCTGATCGCACCCTCGCACCAGCCGTCGAAATACGGCTACCCGGCGCAGGCGCGGGCGATGGACAAGACCGACATCGCGAACTACCGCCGCTGGCACCGCGACGCCGCGTTGCGCGGCATGCGCGCGGGCATGGACATCATCTATGTGTATGCCGGCCACGATCTGTCGTTGGCGATGCACTTCCTGCAGCGCCGCCGCAACCATCGCACCGACGAATACGGCGGCTCGCTGGAGAACCGCGTGCGCCTGCTGCGCGAGGTGCTGGAGGACACCCGCGAGGCCGTCGGCCATCGCTGCGGCGTCGCCATCCGCTTCGCCACCGAGGAATTGATCGGCCCCGGCGGCATCGAGCGCGCGGAAGCGCAGGACATTGTCGGCATGCTCGCCGAACTGCCGGATCTGTGGGACGTCAACGTCGCCGCCTGGTACAACGATTCGGTGCCTTCGCGCTTCGCCGCCGAGGGCGCGCAGGAGCCCTTCATCGATTTCGTGAAGAAGACCACCACCAAACCGGTGGTCGGCGTCGGCCGCTTCACCTCGCCCGACACGATGGTGTCGCAGATCCGTCGCGGCGTGCTCGACATGATCGGCGCGGCGCGGCCGTCCATCGCGGACCCCTTCCTGCCGAAGAAGATCGAGGAAGGCCGGATCGACGACATCCGCGAGTGCATCGGCTGCAATCTCTGCGTGTCCGGCGACAACACCATCACCCCGATCCGCTGCACCCAGAACCCGACGATGGGCGAGGAATGGCGCCGCGACTGGCATCCGGAAACCATTACCGCCGCAAAATCGACCGCGAAGGTGCTGGTCGTCGGCGGCGGACCCGCTGGGCTGGAAGCGGCGCGCGCGCTGGGCCAGCGCGGCTATGAGGTGAATCTGGCCGAAGCCCGGCGCGAACTGGGCGGTCGCGTTACCCGCGAGGCGCGCCTGCCCGGTCTGGCCGAGTGGGCGCGGGTGCGCGACTGGCGCCTCGGGCAGATCCGCAAACTGCAGAACGTCGCGCTGTATCAGGATTCGCTGCTCACCGCGCAGGATGTGCTGGACTTCGGCGCCGAACACGTCGTCGTCGCCACCGGCTGCCACTGGCGCCGCGACGGCTACGGCCGCAGCCACGGCGCCGCCATTCCGGGCTTCGAGGGCAGTGCCGCAGTCTTCACGCCGGACGACATCATGGACGGCGCCGCCGCCGACGGCCGCCTTCCCGAAGGCCCGATCGTGATTTTCGACGACGACTACTTCTATTACGGCAGCGTCGTCGCCGAAGCCCTGCGCAAGTTCGGCCGCGAGGTGATCTATCTCACGCCCGACGACACCATCGCATCGTGGAGCGCGAATACCCTCGACTACCGGCACATCCAGTGGAAGATGGCGGAACTCGGCGTCGAACAGATCGTTTCCCACAACATCGTGGATTTCAGCGACGGCGCGCTCGAACTCGAACACGTCTGGAGCGGCAAACGCCGCAATCTGGAATGCGCAGCCCTGGTGACGATCACCGCCCGCGTACCGGACGATGCGCTGTACCACGCGCTGCGCGAACGCGAAGCCGAATGGGCCGACGTCGGCATCCGCACCGTCGTCTGCATCGGCGACGCGCTGGCCCCGGGCCTGATCGCCCACGCGGTCTATGCCGGTCATCGCTACGCGCGCGAACTCGACGAACCCGGCCAGGGCGAAGTGCCGTTCAAGCGCCATTTCCATAGCCCGCGCGAGACCGATCTGCTGCGCATCGGGGACTGAGCTTTGCTCCCCTCTCCCATCGGGAGAGGGGTTGGGGGAGAGGGTACGACGCAGCCACGAACGTCGTCGGCGCACGAACCCTCATCCGGCGCTACGCGCCACCTTCTCCCGACGGGAGAAGGAAAGAACAACAGTCTCCACACCAAATAGTGCTCCTTCCGGCAGCCAGGATTCCCTTCCCGTCCGAACCCCAATGGCCAAAAGGGTTATTTGCGGCAGTGCAACATGAGTCGCATAATCCGCGCAGCCACGGCCCGCCCACCGGCGCCGACCCGGTCAACGTCTGCGCAGCGGCTGCGCAATCGCCATGGAGTTCCCTATGTCCGACATCGTCATCGTCGGTGCCAAGCGCACCGCCATCGGTTCCTTCCTCGGCCAGTTCACCGGCGTCCCCACCACCACGCTCGGCGCAACGGCCATCACCGGCGCGCTGGACCACGCCGGTCTGGCGCCGGACCAAGTCGACGAAGTGATCATGGGCTGCGTACTGCCGGCCGGCCTGGGCCAGGCCCCGGCCCGCCAAGCCTCGCTCGCCGCCGGAATCCCCGTCGCCGCCGGCTGCACCACTATTAATAAGGTATGCGGTTCGGGCATGAAGGCGATCATGCTCGCTCACGACCTGATCAAGGCCGGCTCGGCCAGCGTCGTCGTCGCCGGCGGCATGGAGTCGATGACCAACGCCCCGCACCTGCTCAACGGCTCGCGCACCGGCATCCGCTACGGCAGCGGCGAATTCCTCGACCACATGGCATGGGACGGCCTGACCAATCCCTACGACAAGCAGGCCATGGGCGTGTTCGGCGATGCCGCCTGCGCCAAGTACGGTTTCGACCGTGCCGCTACCGACGCGTTTTCGGCCAAAAGTGCGACCCGGGCGCAGAAAGCCATCTCGGAAGGTTCGTTCAAGGATGAAATCGTCCCAGTTACAGTGGTTACACGCAAAGGCGAGACCGTCGTCGACACCGACGAAGAACCCGGCAAGATCGACACCGCGAAGATCCCGACCCTGCGCCCGGCGTTCGGCAAGGACGGCGTGTTGACCGCGGCATCGTCGTCGAAGATTTCCGACGGCGCGGCCGCCACGGTGCTGATGTCCGCCGACGAAGCCGCGCGCCGCGGCCTGCAGCCCCTTGCGAAGATCGTCGCCCACGCCACGCATGCGCAGGCGCCGGAATGGTTCACCACCGCACCAGTGACCGCGATTGAGAATGTGCTGAAAAAAGCGGGCTGGAGCGTCGCCGACGTCGATCTGTTCGAAGTCAACGAAGCGTTCGCATGCGTCGCGATGGCGCCGATGAAAGACCTCGGTATCGCGCACGAAAAATTGAACATCCGCGGCGGTGCGTGCGCGCTGGGCCACCCCATCGGCGCCAGCGGCGCACGCCTGGTCGTGACTCTTCTCGCCGCGCTGCGCGCCACCGGCGGCAAGCGCGGCGTGGCGTCGCTGTGCATCGGCGGCGGAGAAGCGACAGCCGTCGCAATCGAGCTGGCATAAGTGCCAGTAACGGACAAACCGGAAAAAAGCGGACACGCCCGCTTGACAGCCGGCAACGGCTTGTCATCATTGCGTCCAGGCGCTGGTGGGCACCCCGCCCACCGCACCACCACCCAACAATTGAGGATCTCTACCATGACCCTGAACAAGGCTCTGCTCGCCCTGACCCTGGGCTTCGCTCTGACCGCTTGCACCAACAAGGACCAGGCCGAGAACTCCGCCGCCGACGCCACCGAAGCTGCCACCGAAGCTGCCGGCGCCGCCGGTGAAGCCGCCGCCTCCGGCGACAGCGCCGCTGCCGACGCTGCCCAGGCTGCCGCCGAATCCGCCGCTGCCGCTGCCGACGCCGCCACCACCGGTGCCGCCGACGCTGCTGCCGCTGGCACGATGGGAGCTGCCGACGCCGCTGCCGATTCGGCCGAGAACGCTGCCGACGCCGCCGAGAATGCTGCCGACGCCGCCGAGTCCGCTGCCGACGCGACCAAGAAAAACTAATTCAGCCGGGCTTCATATCCCTGAATTGGTTGATAGAATGAACGAGCCGCAGGTTTTCTTGCGGCTTTTTCATGGTGCTGGCAAGCACCAAGTAAGTCAGTGAACGAACACAAGCCGGCGCATGCCGGACTGCCACGCGCACTGGCGTTGCCTGACCCCTTAGTTCCTTCAGACAACTCCTTTGGAGAAAAGCATGAATACGAAGCTTTACGTCCTCCTCGCCGCTGGCGTCCTCGCTCTGTCGGCTTGCAACAAGGCCGAAGAAAACGCTGACGCCACTGCCGAAGCCGCTACCGAAGCCGCCGATGCCACCGCCGACGCCGCTGCCGCTGCTGGCGACGCCGCTGCCGATGCCGCCACTGCTGCCGGCGATGCCGCCGCTGCCGCTGGCGACGCCGCTGCTGCTGCGACCGACGCCGCCGCCGCTGCTGCCGCTCCGGGTGCCGACGCCGCTGCCGCTTCGGCCGACGCTGCTGCCGTTTCGGCCGACGCCGCTGCTGCTTCGGCCGACGCTGCCGCTGCCGCTGCCCCGGCCGAAGAAGCCAAGAAGTAATTCTTCGCTTCCGATAGCAGGCAACTGCAATGCTGTACCGAGAAGACCCGCTCCGGCGGGTCTTCTTTATTCTTGCGCGTTTTATGCGCGATCCACCTTCTACCGCAGGCCCTGTCGCACAGTGGATTCCGCACGATCGACGCACGACAGAGTGGATTTCGCCCGAACGCCGCCGGAACGCTTGATTCGACAACGCAACCTGCGTAGCGTGCCCGCTGCCGCCGCCTCGTGCGGGCGGCCCGAACGCGGGTGTCATCGCGCTGCGACTGCGGCGCAAGGGGCGTTGGACCATCCACCAGCCATCGCTTCCACCCACCGCACTTCAACCCTTCCCGGGAAAACACCCATGAACAAGTCCATGTACGTCCTGCTTGCCGCCGCCGTCCTGTCGATGTCGGCCTGCAAGAACGAAACCGATGCCGCGCAGACCGAAGCCGCCGAAGCCTCCGCCGCGATGGATGAGGCCGGCAACGCCGCCGCCGATGCCGTCGGCGCCGCTGGCGACGCCGCCGCGCAGAGCGTCGACGCCGCTGCCGCCGCCACCGGCGAAGCCGTCGGCGAAGCCTCGGCCGCTGTCGAAGGCGCCGCCGACCAGGCAGCTGCCGCCGCCAACGAAGCCACCGCGGACGCGGCACAGGCCACGGCCAATGCTGCGAACAATATGGCCGACAAGGCGGAAGCGGTCGCCGACAAGGCCGAAGCCGCCGCCGCAGAAGCCAAGAAGTAATCCTTCGCTTCCCAAGCACGCAGCATTCAAAGCTGTCACTGGAAGACCCGCTTCGGCGGGTCTTCTTTTTTGCGCTTCGGAACGTCCAGCCCGGCGCAGACCCACTGCGCGAGCGCACAGGCACCAGCCCAGCGATACCAGCGCACCGGTTATTCTTGTCGTTCTCAACGATGAGTCCGTCGCGCCATGCCTGTTCTGAGCACCCGCCTCGACCCGCAGTCCCAGGAATTCCGCGACACCGTCGCCTATCACCGCGAACTGGTGGCGGAACTCGACGCGCGGCTGGCGCGCGCCGCGGACGGCGGGGGCGAGAAGGCACGCAACAAACACACTGAGCGCGGCAAACTGCTCGCGCGCGACCGCATCACCGCCCTGCTCGACCCCGGCTCGCCCTTTCTTGAAATCGCGCCGCTGGCCGCCGAGGGCATGTACGACGGCGCCGCGCCGGCCGCGGGCATGGTCTGCGGCATCGGCCGGGTGATGGGCAACGAGGTCGTGATCGTCGCCAACGACGCCACGGTCAAGGGCGGCACCTATTTTCCGATGACGGTGAAGAAGCACCTGCGCGCGCAGGAGATCGCGCGCGAAAACAGGCTGCCGTGCATCTATCTGGTCGATTCCGGCGGCGCGTTCCTGCCGCTGCAGGACGAGGTATTCCCGGATCGCGAACACTTCGGCCGGATCTTCTACAACCAGGCGCGGATGAGCGCCGAGAACATCCCACAGATCGCGGTGGTGATGGGCAGTTGCACCGCCGGCGGCGCCTACGTGCCGGCGATGAGCGACGAAAGCATCATCGTCAAGGAACAGGGCACGATCTTCCTCGGCGGTCCGCCGCTGGTGAAGGCCGCGACCGGCGAAGTGGTCGATGCCGAAGCCCTCGGCGGCGCCGACGTGCACACCAGCGTCTCCGGGGTAGCCGATCATTTCGCCGAAGACGACCGCCATGCGCTGCAGATCGCGCGCAATCTCGTCGGCAACCTCAACCGCCGCAAGACGCTGCCGGTCGCGGTGCGCGCATCCGGCGAACCGCGCTACCCCGCCGAAGAACTGTACGGCATCGTGCCAAAGGACACGCGCCGCCCGTTCGACATCCGCGAAGTCATCGCGCGCATCGTCGACGGCTCGGATTTCGACGAATTCAAGGCGCGCTACGCCAAGACCCTGGTCACCGGCTTCGCGCATCTGCACGGCTATCCGGTGGGCATCGTCGCCAACAACGGCATCCTGTTCGCGGAGAGCGCGCTGAAGGGCGCGCATTTCATCGAACTGTGCAACCAGCGCGGCATCCCGCTGGTGTTCCTGCAGAACATCACCGGCTTCATGGTCGGCAGGAAGTACGAAAACGCCGGCATCGCCAAGGACGGCGCGAAGATGGTCACCGCGGTCGCCTGTTCCAGCGTGCCGAAGTTCACGGTCGTCATCGGCGGCAGCTTCGGCGCCGGCAACTACGCGATGTGCGGCCGCGCCTACGGTGCGCGCTTCCTGTGGATGTGGCCGAACGCGCGCATCAGCGTGATGGGCGGCGAACAAGCGGCGAGCGTGCTCTCGACGGTGCGTCGCGACGGCCTGGAAGCCGCCGGCAAGGTGTGGACGCCGGAAGAAGAGGAAGCCTTCAAGGCGCCGATCCGCGATCAGTACGAAAGCCAGGGCAATCCCTACTACGCCAGCGCGCGGCTGTGGGACGACGGCGTGATCGATCCCGCCGACACCCGCCGCGTGCTGGGCCTGGGCATTTCCGCGTCGCTCAACGCGCCGATCGAACCTGCGCGCTTCGGCGTGTTCCGGATGTAGTCCCCTCGAATAACAGACCAACGCATGATCGTCGGCATCGACCTCGGCACCACCCATTCCCTCATCGGCGCCTACTCGGAACAGGGCAGCACGCTGTTCCGCAATGCCCTCGGCGACCACCTCACGCCGTCGGTCGTCAGCGTCGACGGCGACACCGTACTGGTGGGGCAAGCCGCGCGCGATCGGCTGATCAGCCATCCGCATCACACCGTGGCATCGTTCAAGCGCTGGATGGGCACCGCACGCGAAACCCGGCTCGGCGACCGCAGCTTCCGTCCGGAAGAACTCTCGGCGCTGGTGCTGCGCTTGCTGCTGGCCGATGCCCAAACGGCGCTGGGCGAAACGATCGACGAAGCGGTGATCAGCGTGCCCGCCTATTTTTTCGATGCCCAGCGCAAGGCCACCCGCACTGCGGGCGAGCTGGCCGGCGTGCGCGTGGAACGGCTGATCAACGAACCCACCGCCGCCGCGCTGGCCTACGGACTGCAGACGCGGGAAGAGGAAAGCCGCTTCGTGGTGTTCGATCTCGGCGGCGGCACCTTCGACGTCTCGATCCTCGAATGCTTCGACAACGTGTTTGAAGTCCACGCCAGCGCCGGCGACAATTTCCTCGGCGGCGAGGATTTCCTCGACGTGCTGGTGGATGCGTTCTGCCAGGATCGATCGCTGCGCAGGCAGGCGCTGAGCGCGCAGGAATACGGCCAGCTACGCCGGCGGCTGGAAGCGCTGAAACGCGACATCGGCGGCGCAGCGACCGCGCCCATGCAGATCGCGATCGACGGGCAAGAACACTCGTGGCATATCGACGAAGAACGCTTCGCCCGCATCTGCGAGCCGCTGGTGCAGCGCATGCGCGCGCCGATCGAGCGCGCAATGCGTGATGCAAAACTGCAGCCGTCGCAGTTGGACGGGATCGTGCTGGTCGGCGGCGCCAGCCGCATGCCGCTGGTCGCGCGACTGGTGTCGCGCATGTTCGGCCGGCTGCCGCTGCGCCACGTCAATCCGGATCAGGCGATCGCATTGGGCGCCAGTGTCGCCGCCGGCATGAAATCGCGCGACGCCAGGCTCGAGGAAACATCCTCACCGACGTCTGTCCCTACACGCTGGGCACACAGATCGCGCGGCGCGATCACAACGGACAGGTCCACACCGGCTATTTCCAACCGATCATCCTGCGCAACAGCACGGTGCCGGTGAGCCGCGAGGACCAGTTCTATCCGGTGAACGAGCAGCAGCAGAAGCTGGTGATCGATATCTACCAAGGCGAAAATCCGCTGGTCGTCAACAACATCAAGCTCGGCGAGATCAGCATGGATCTGGACAAACGCCGCGGTAGCGACGGGAACGGCGTGACCGTGCGCTTCACCTACGACATCAACGGCCTGCTGCAGGTGGAAGTGACCGAGCACGCGACCCAGCGCCGGCACGAACTGCTGCTGGAACAGAACCCGGGGCTGATGACGCCGGAAGAGATCCGCGCACGGCTGGCCG
>JAYUUH010000337.1:0-3963 GCA_043754745.1 Lysobacter sp. | reverse complement strand
TCACGAAATATCTGCAGCGCTACAAGGCCGTCGGCGTGCCGCTGTACGTGGTGTATCCGCGCGGCGGCGGTGAAGGCACGGTGCTGCCGACGGTGTTGACGCCGACGATGGTGCGCGAGGCGTTGGCGAAGGCGGCGAAACAGTGATCGACCGGGGAAAAAGTCCGGTCGGCTGGGCCATGCTGATGTACGAGCTGGACGATGCGCATGAACATCTCGGCAATCTGCTCAAGGAAATGAATGCAAGCGGCAATGTCGACGAAACCGATTTCCGCATCCAGTTGGGCCATGTGTACGCACACCTCAACCGGGCATGGTTCTGCCGCAATGTGCATGAGGATTTCCCCGAATCCGCACGCGAAGTGGCCAGCAGTTTTCCGACCGACCTCGATCCCATCGGATAGGCAGCTCGTGCTCAACGCAACACCACACGAATCGCGATCATGAAAACCCGCTACGTCCTTCTCGTCGCCACGCTCGCCGCCATTCTCGGTGCGATCGCCGGCTTGCTCGTTTCCGGGCCGGGGCCGCTGTGGCGCAGCACGCTGGGGCAAGAGGCGCTGCAGGGCGCACTGGATGCGAATGCCCCGCCACCGCCAGCGGGCATCGCCGTGGCGAAAACCGGCGAAGTAATTCCGCCCCTGCAACTGCCCGACCTCGCCGGCCGCACCGTGGCCGTGCCCGGGGCCTGGACCGGGCGGCCGCTGCTGATCAACGTCTGGGCCAGCTGGTGCGGCCCGTGCATCGAGGAAATGCCGGAGTTGCAGCGCTTCGCCAGCACCCAGGGCGCGGACGGCGTGCAGGTCGTGGGAATCGCGCTGGACGAACCCGACGCCGTGCGCGCGTTCCTCAAGCGGGTGCCGGTGGATTACCCAATCCTGATCGATGCCCCGGGACCGGCCGACGCCGGCGTGCGCCTGGGCAATCTCAAGGGCGTGCTGCCCTATTCGGTGCTGATCGGCGCCGATGCCCGGCTGCAGGCCCGGCGCATCGGTCCGTTCTCGCCCGGCGAGCTGGAAGACTTCACCGCCGTCCGCTGATCGCAGCGCGCTGACACGGCGCGCCAGGCAGTCGAGCACGCCGGCTCCTGCATGCACCAGGATTCTGTCCTGTAGAGCGGACTTCAGTCCGCTGTCGAAACCCTGGCAACTTCATTGCCACCAGCCGTGGGCACGGCCCTGATGTCGTCGCCGGTCGGGTTCTTCCTGGGCCCCCTTCGCGGAAGGAAACGACACAGCACGGCACCAGCCTGCCCCGTTGCGACAGGTGACATGGGCCTTTATTCGCCCGGCACAGCCTATCTCCACCCTGTCAGACCTGTCAGATCCCTGTTTTTGCGATGGATTCCCGGTTGGACCCGAAGGCGCGGGACAACCGAGGCCGGCCGTCAGGCATTTGGCACGAACGATGCTTACGACCTCAGATATGCGCATCGCAGCCGTGACGCGCCTCGCTGAGCCAGATGCGGCTTCGCGCCTCCCTCTCCACCCAGGTATGTCTTCATGTCCGCGAATACCGTCCCGTTCCCCGTGCAAAGCCGGTTGTTCGGAAAGTATTTCGAATACAGGCGCTACAACGACGTGGTCCGCGTCATGCACGCCATGCTGGCGGGAATCCCGGACGGTCAGGCATGCGTGCTGTCGAACCTGGAAGGGCATCACCTCGCCCATGCCGCCGCCCCGATGCTGGATGCACCGCGACTCGCCGCAGTCGCCAGTTCGCTGGTCAACATGGCCGAAACCCTGACTCGCGACCTGGGCCAGCACGGTTTCACCGACATGACCGTGCAGACCGATGCCGGCATCGTCGTGATCCAGCGCGTGCCGCGCCCCGGCCAGCAGATGGTGATGCTGACCGCGACCGGGCACGAAACCAATCCCGGACTGGTCGCCAGCCTCACCCGTCACTGCGCCACCACCATCTCGACGCTCAGTTCCGCGTCCTCGGACCGCTGACGCGGCCGCCCCTCTCCCCGCAGCCCGGCACCACGCCGGCCGCACGTCGCACCCGGCCTCGCCGCCGCAGACCGACACACCGTACAACCCGTGCAGGGCGACGGCCCCAGGCAGCAATGCCGGGGCCGTAACTTTTCGGCACCCGCAGATGCCGGCGAACGCATCCGGCGCCGCCGCACGCGCCATGCCCGACACCCCGACATCCCCGTGCAACCCATCGCGCGCATGCTGCCGGATGCGCGCTGCCCGAAGGCCGGATTGGCGAGATAAATTTCAAACGGACAATTGAAAAGGGCCGAACGTCGCCGATCTGGACACTACTCCGGCTTTCGCGCAGACTGCCCCTCCAAGCGAAGGACCGAATCCATGGCGCGACTGCTGGTGCTGCACGGCCCCAATCTGAATCTCCTCGGCACCCGCGAGCCCGAAATCTACGGGCACGCGACGCTGGCGGCGATCGATGCGGATCTGGCCGAACGCGCCGCCGCCGCCGGGCATGCGCTCGACAGCTTCCAGTCCAACGCCGAGCACGCGCTGGTCGACCGTGTCCAGGCGGCGCGCGGCAACGTCGACTTCATCCTCATCAACCCGGCCGCGTTCACCCATACCTCGGTGGCGCTCCGCGACGCGCTGGCCGCGGTCGCGATTCCTTTCATCGAAGTGCATCTGTCGAACCCGCACGCGCGCGAACCGTTCCGTCACACCAGTTATTTCACCGATCTGGCGGTCGGCATCGTCGCCGGCTTCGGCGCACTGGGCTACGGCCTGGCGCTGGCCGCGGCGATCCGCCGCCTGGACACCGCATCCACCTGATCCCCCGAGCCTCATCACCGACCACCGACCACCGACACCCGCGCCATCGCGCCGGGCAACGAGCGAGAAGACACCTCATGGACCTGCGCAAAATCAAGAAACTCATCGACCTGCTGGAAGAATCGAATCTGGCGGAAATCGAGATCAAGGAAGGAGAAGAATCGGTGCGTCTCGCGCGCCTCCCGCGGGGCGGCGTGGCGATGAGCCTGCCGGCGCCCGCGCCGCTGCAGCTGGAACACACCCCGCGCGCCGCGCAGCCGGCAGCGATGCCGATGCTCTCGCCGGTGGATGCCGCGACCGGCGGCCGCAACGGCCCGGACATGCCCGATGGCCACGTCGTGCGCTCGCCGATGGTCGGCAGCTTCTACGCTTCGCCGTCGCCCGACAAACCGGTGTTCGTGAAGGTGGGTCAGGCGGTCAAACAGGGCGAAACCCTGGGCATCGTCGAAGCCATGAAGATGTTCAACCCGATCGAAGCCGACGTCTCCGGCACCGTGCTCGCGATCCTGTGCGAGAGCGGCCAGCCGGTCGAGTTCGACCAGCCCCTCTTCGTGATCGGTTGAGGGCGGCGCCATGTTGGATAAAGTGGTGATCGCCAACCGGGGCGAGATCGCGTTGCGCATCCTGCGCGCGTGTCATGCGCTCGGCATCAAGACGGTCGCGGTGCATTCCACCGTCGACCGCAACCTCAAACACGTGGCGATGGCCGATGAATCGGTCTGCATCGGCCCGGCCGCGTCCAAGGACAGTTACCTCAACATGCCGGCGATCATCGCCGCCGCCGAAGTGACCGATGCCCAGGCGATCCATCCGGGTTACGGCTTCCTCAGCGAGAACGCGGATTTCGCCGAGCGCGTCGAAACCTCGGGCTTCATCTTCATCGGCCCGCGCGCCGAGACCATCCGCATGATGGGCGACAAGGTCGAAGCGATCCGCGCGATGAAGGCCGCAGGTGTGCCCTGCGTGCCCGGCAGCGGGGGCCCGCTGGGCGACGACGCCAAGGAGAACATCCGCATCGCCCGCGAGATCGGCTACCCGGTCATCATCAAGGCCGCGGGCGGCGGCGGCGGGCGCGGCATGCGCGTCGTGCACACCGAGGCCGCGCTGAATACCGCGATCCAGACCACGCAGAGCGAAGCCAAGGCCGCGTTCGGCAACGAACAGGTCTATATGGAGAAGTTCCTGGAGAACCCGCG
>JAYUUH010000336.1:0-3965 GCA_043754745.1 Lysobacter sp. | reverse complement strand
GATGTGGCTCACTTGGCCATGTTCGCCGCGCCCGCCTGGCGCCATCCTCCGGAGATCGTCATGCGCACGCTTCAAGGCAAACTCTTCCGCTATTGCATCATCGCCGTCTGCGCGGCGGTGGTCGCCAACGGTTGCATGCTCGACCGCAGACCGATTATTTCGCCGGGAACCGTCGTTCCGGGGCAGTACTGTCCGGGCGACACACTCGTCGCTTCCTACGATTTCCTGAGATTCGCCGGTGGCGTCTGTACGCCGCGCGCCGGCTCGCCGGGCGAATGCACCACCGCTGCGCCGACGGTGACGATGACCAGCACGCCCGCGCTGTTTCCGCCGACGACATTGCAGAACTATCGGAACAGCGTCAGCTTCACCGCCAGCGGCGATCGCGTGGACGTGGGTTTCGTCTACGGCGCAGGCTCGATATTCGTGCCGCCATCGACGCTGCTGGTGAACGTGCGCGATCACACCCAGTCCGCCACCCGCATCATCGGCGCCGTCGAGACGACGCTGCCGCACATGGGCAACTGCGCGCGCGGCTTCGTGCCCCCGACCTACGCGCCCGTGCTGGTGCCGGGCGCCTCGCCGAACCTCGGCCTGACGCAGGTCTGCAACCCCGCCGGCAACAACGTCACGGTCAACTTCACGCTGAGCACCGACACGCCCGGCGAAAGCTTTTCGGCGATGCTGGCCCCCGGCGCATGCCAGGCGACCAGCGCCCCGGGCGTTCCCGCGTTCGCCACGCGCGCGCGCATGATCAGCGTCGCGCCGGCCGGCCTGATGTGCGGGCCCGGCGGAGACGGCACCACCATGCCGCAGCCGATCGCACCGCCGCTCTCAACGCTGGTGAGCCAGGCCTGCCGCTGAGCGCGGCGATCCACCGGAACCGGGCAGCCCATGCTGCCCGCATCGCCCCTCGACGCTCGCATGCGATTCGCGCATACGACCCATGCGCGCGGGGTCTTCCGATCCGCGGTTTTTCGGGAACAGGAACGACGATCGATTCCGCGGTTCTTCATACCGATCTTCGATACATCAACAAGGACATCACATGCACGTGCTTCAGAACAAATGGATTCGCTACTGCATCATCGCCGCCTGCTCGGCCTCCGTCGCCACAGGTTGCATCATCGATCGAGGGGTGTTGACGCGCGGCTATGGCAATGTCTCGCCGATCGCGTACTGTCCAGGCGACACGATCACCGCATCCTACGACTTCCTCGAGGACTTGAGATGTCCGACCGGACTGGAAACCACCTGTGCGTCCTTCTCTCCAACGGTCGCGATCACCAGCGAACCCGTACACTTCCCGGCGCAATCGATCCGCGGCTACACGGGCAGCTTCAGCTTCCCCGCGCCGGACGCGGACCGCTTCAACGTCTGGTTCAGGCCGGATCGCGATGAAGTCTTGATCCCCACCGAAGAAATCAGGGACGGCAATCGCGTCTTCGTCGGACGCAGAAGCACCGAACGATACACGGTCGTCAGCAGGCAAGGGCCGCTCGACAGGGTACTCACACACGACGGCATGTGCGCGGGCAGCGCGCCGGTCAATGCGCCGCAGATGGTGCCGGGACTGCCCGACTTCTCGCCGAATCTGCTGCTGACCGATCTGTGCAACATCAACCCGGTGCATGTGATCGTGACCCTGTCCGGCGACACCAGCGGCGCATCGCACACCCAGGCGCTTGCCCCCAATCAATGTCTCAACGACATGCCGGGCGTACCGGGCACCACGCAAAACGCGCGTCTGGTCGAAGTGCGGCCGATGAACATGGATCCCGCCACGCGCTGCACCGCGACCGGCCCGTACATGCCGCCCCCGCCGCTGCGCACGCGGGTGCGGATGCAATGCCGCTGAACGCGATTCCCATCGACGATGCGGCTCCGCGACCGCAGACGCATCGCCAACCACCATCCACTCCACTCGAAAGACTCGACAAACGACCATGATCGATTTCGCACGCCCGACCCGCTTCACACTCGCCAGCATCGCAACGGCCATGCTGCTGACCAATGGCTGCGTGTTGCAGCATGCGTCGCGTCCACCCCCGTACAGCAGCGTGTCGCCACAGCGTTACTGTCCCGGCGATGCGGTCACCGCCAGCTACGACCTCACCCGGGACACGGCCTGCGTCTCGCGTCCGGGTTTCGACTGCGCCACGACGGTCTCTTGGCCGCCGATCGCCATCGACAGCGTCCCGATGTCGTTCCCGCCGCAGACGTTCACGGCGTCCGCCGATCGTCTGGATTTCACGCCGACTGCGCCACGCGTCGACGTGACGTTCTCTCCGCCGGTCGCTTCTACCTCCTATCTCTATCCGTCCGTCGATTCGGGCGGCGCGCCGAACTTCACCATGCGCACCATCAGCGTGCAGACCCATGCGGTTGTACGCATCGACGGCAGCATCGACCGGGCTCTCTCGCACGGCGGCCTTTGCAGCGGCGGATCGCCGGCGCACGCAGCGGCGGAGGTCGCGAACCTGCCGGCATTTTCCCCCAATCTGCAGGTCCAGGAGGTTTGCAATACCAGCAGTGCCCCGATCATCGCCACGCTGTCCAGCGTCTCCGGAGACGTCTCGCGCGAGCTATCGCCCGGCGCCTGTTTCGTACCGAACGGACCCGGCGCGCCGGCAGTGCCGGCCACCGGAAGCACGATCAGCGTGCGCAGCCTGGCCGTCGATCCCATCGCGCAGTGCAATCCCTTGCAAGGCATGACACCTCCGCGGCCACTGACCACCCGCGCCGTTCTCGCCTGCGGCAATTGACGCAGATCATCCACAGCCCTCTCTCGAGACATCGCCATGAACACGATCCGTTCCCTGTCCTGCATCGCCCTCGCATTGACGCTGACCGTCGGCTCCGCGCTGTCCGCGCACGCGGGCTCCGCGACCGCGCAACTGCAATACCTCGACAAGACCTCCTACAGCGGCTATCTGGATGTCTCCGTGGATCTGTACGATCCGCCGCCGAAACCCGGGCAATACGGAGCCCCGAAACGCTATCCGGCGAAGCTGCTTTTCGAGCGTCCGGACCGCTTCCGTCTGACGCTGCGTCCCGGCGCCAGCAACGAATACATCGCGGTCGCGGAGGGCGGCATCGTGCGCTGGCTCGATCGCGCCACCGGCATCTCGGGGAAGGAAGCAGCGGGCAAGGTCACCGATCCGCTCGCGCTCGCACTGCTCGGCTCCGCCGGCGAACTGCTGCGTTTCACCGCGTCGAAGGATCTGGCGATGCCCAAGGACAGCAAGATCAGCGGCGCGCGCCTGCAGCCGAACACCTGGGGCACCGGCGTGGAACAGGGCCTCGCCTGGTTCTCGTCGGAAGGCAAGCCGATCGGTTTCGAATTCCTGCTGGCCGACGGCACCAAAGTCTTCGTGTCGGTGCTGCGCTTCCAGCAGAACGTGCAGACCAAGCCGGAAGATTTCCAGCTTTGACACCGCTCGTGGGAGGGCCTTCAGGCTCGAGCTCTTCCCCGAAAAACGAAAGACCGTGCACGGGCTGAAGAGATTGGGGCTGAAGCCCCTCCTACATGAGGATTCGGCCGTCGAAGGATTCAATCCGACTGCGGAAACATCGCCGCGGTCGGCCTGAAGCCGCGCGGCGAATAGCCGAAATCGCGCTGCGCATCGGCCTGATCGAACACCAGGTCGCTGCGCATGCGCACCACTGCGGCTTCGTTGAAATCCAGCGCGAAGCCTGCGGCGTGCGCGGCCGCAAGCACGACGTTGAACACCGGCGACGGCACTTCATGCAGCTTGGGTGCGGGCTCCAGCACCGTCAGCACGCGGGCGACCATGTCGCGATAGGCCAGCGTCTCGCCGCCAGGCAGCGCATAGGGGCGTCCGTAGGATGCCTCGGTTTCGATGCAATGGAATGCGGCATCGGCGAGATCGTGCACATGCACCGGCTGGCGCAGGCCGCGCGCATCGCGCGGCAGCACGAAGCGGCCGAGCCGCCGCGCGACC
>JAYUUH010000335.1:0-3973 GCA_043754745.1 Lysobacter sp. | reverse complement strand
TACGGCCTGAAGCTGGACGAGATCGGCATCGTCTGGGCCGCAGGACCGCTGGCGGGCATCATCGGCCAGGTCATCATCGGCATCATCAGCGACAACGTCTGGTACTGGGGCGGTCGCCGCAGGCCGTTCATCCTGGTCGGCGGCGTGTTGACCGCACTGATGTTGCTGGCGCTGCCGTCGATCGGCGCGATCGACAGGGCGCTCGGGCTCGACGCGATCCTCGGCGTCGCGGTCGCGGTCGCGCTGGCGCTGGATCTGTCGATCAACCTCGGCTTCAATCCCACCCGCTCGCTGATCACCGATGTCACCCCCGAAGGCGCGAAGCGCACCGCAGGCTACACCTGGATGCAGACGGTCTCGGGCACGTTCGGCGTGCTCGCGTATGCCATCGGCGCGATCTGGGGGAATATCACTCTGATCTATTTCGGCGCCGGTCTGGCGCTGGTGTTCTCGATCGTTCCCGCGCTGCTGGTCGAGGAGCCGCGGGTGCTGGCGCATGCCGAACCCGGGACAACCACCGAAAAAATGCGCGTCGGCGCGCTGCTGATGCTGATGCGGCCGCTGTGGGCGTTCGCGATCTACGCCATGATCGCGATGGGCCTGAAGATCGCGGGCGTGAAGACCCACAGCCTGTGGCTGGAAGTGGTGTTCGGCGCGCTGGCGCTCGCCTTGATCGTGCACGCGCTGACCGAGCGGCAGACGCCCGATGCGCGCGAGGACATCGCCGGTTTCCGCAAGGTGCTGGCGGCGCATGCGATCAGTTGGTTCGGCATGCAGACGCTGTTCGTGTTCATGATCGGCTTCGTGCAGCAGCGTTTTCCGCAGCTCGACGCCGACGCCACCGGGCGGCTGATGTCCTTCAGTTTCCTGTCGTTGAATGCGGTCGCCGCGGTGCTGCCGGCGTTGCTGCTCAATCCGCTGGCGCAGCGTTTCCGGGAAGTGCGGGTGCATGCGGCCAGCCTGATGCTGATGGCGCTGGGTTTTGGTTTCGTCTACGCATTCGCCGACAGCGCGCCATCGCTGTATCTCGGCATGGCGATCATCGGCGTGGGCTGGGGCGCGATTGTCAGCCTGCCGTTCGCGATCTTCTCGCAGAGCGTCTCGCCGGCGCGCATTGGCCTCTACATGGGCGTGTTCAATCTCAGCGTGGTGCTGCCGCAGCTGGCGGTCAGCCTGGGCGTGGGCTATCTGCTGTCGCGGCTGGAGAACAAGGGCTTGGTGTTCGCGATCGGCGGCGTATGCATGTTGCTGTCGGCGTTCGCATGGCTGGCGGTGCGCCAGGGCGCGCGTCGCGGCCCGGAGGCGGTGGGCTTGGCCGCGCATTGACGCGGCCGCGGCGGGCATGAACAGCGGCGATGGGGAAGGTCCCGATGCGGGATCGCGCCCGAGGTTCTACACTGCGCCTCAGCATTCGACGGACAGCCCCATGCGCCCACGCAAAACCAAGGCCACTTCTGTCGACATCGCCCATCGCGCGGGGGTGTCGCAGGCCACCGTCTCGCGCGTGCTGCGCGGCAGTCCGCTGGTCAACGCCGATACCCGCAAGCGGGTGCTGGATGCGGTGCAGGAACTGAATTACAAGGTCGATCGTCGCGCGTCGAGCCTGCGCACGCAGCGCGCTGGCACGCTGGCGCTGCTGTTGTTCGAAGACCCGACCGAAGACGGTTCGCAGATCAATCCGTTCTTCCTGTCGATGCTGGGCTCTATCACCCGCGCCTGCGCCCGCCACAACCACGATCTGCTGGTGTCGTTCCAGCAATTGTCGGACGACTGGCATGCGGACTACGAAGACAGCATGAAGGCCGACGGCCTGATCCTGCTGGGCTATGGCGATTACGTCGATTACCGCCCGAAACTCGAACGCCTGGTCGAACAGGGCACACACTTCGTGCGCTGGGGCGCGGTGCTGCCGGACCAGCCGGGCGTGTCGATCGGCTGCGACAATTTCGCCGGCGGGCGACTGGTCGGCGAACACCTGCTCGGCCTCGGCCGCAAGCGCATCGCCTTTCTCGGCGACGCTTCCAGTCATTACCCCGAATTCCACGCGCGCTACCGCGGCTGCGAGATCGTGCAGCGCGAAGCCGGCATCCCCGCCGAATCCGCGCTGCAGGTCGATGCGCTGAGTTCGGAGGAAGAAGGCTATGAAGCGGCGAAGGCGCTGCTGGGCCGCGGCGTATTGTTCGACGCGGTGTTCGCGGCCAGCGACCTGATCGCCATCGGGGCGCTGCGCGCACTGCTCGAACACGGCCTGCGCGTGCCCGAAGACATCGCGGTGGTCGGTTTCGACGATATCGCGATGTCGCGGTTCTGCAATCCGCCGTTGACCACCGTGTACCAGGACACCGCCAGCGCGGGCGAACTGCTGGTCGAGACCCTGCTCAAGCGGGTCCACGAACAACCGGCGGAAAGCAAGATGCTGCCGGCGACGCTGGTGGTGCGGCGGTCGAGCGGTGCAGCGGGCTGAAGTAAGGTACGCAACCGCGATCGGGTTTTGTGGGAGCGACGATTTGTGGGAGCGACGCAAGTCGCGACGCTCTTCGGTAGATCATTCCGTACCCTGTCGCGACTTGCGTCGCTCCCACACTGTTGCGCGACTCAAGGCTTCAATGCGCGGCCGCGGCCGTTGTGTCGTGCGCCGCCTTCGGCTCCCGCACCAGCACCAGACACAGCGCGCCGACGATCAGGCTGCTTCCGCTGATCATCAGCGCATAGATCGACTGACTGTCGAACAGAGTCTTGAGCGTGAGCCCCAGCAGCGTGGCGGCCACGATCTGCGGAATCACGATGAACATGTTGAAGATGCCCATGTACAGGCCCATCTTTTTCTCTTCTACACATGACGCCAGCAGCGCATAGGGCATCGACAGGATGCTGGCCCACGACACGCCGACCAGCGCGAACGACAGGATCAGATACTGCGGTGAAGGCACGTAGGCCATCGACAGGAAACCGATGCCGCCCAGCAGCAGCGACACGAAGTGCACGAGCCTGCGATTGAGCACGAAGCGCGAGGCGTAGAAGCTCAGCAGCAGCGCCACTGCCATCGACGACAGCCCGTAATAGCCCATGTAAGAACCGACCAGATCCGCCGCGTTCTGGTACGCGGCATTCGCGGTCTGGAACGCCTGGGCCTGCGCCGCGACGGCGGTGTCGAACGCGGCGGGATCGGGCGCCGGCGCCTTGAACACGTGTTCGGTCAGTGCCGGGGTCGCCATGCTCCACATGCTGAAGAACGACAGCCAGCTGAAGAACTGCACCACGCCGATGGCAAGCATCTGCCGCGGCATGTGCAGGATGCCGTGGAAGATTTCGGCGATGAAATTGCCGGAGGACTTTTTCTCCTCGGCGAAGCGCGCCAAGTCTTCGGGCGGATATTCTTTTGTGGTGAACACGGTCACCAGAATGCTGAGGAGAAACACGAACGCACCGACCGCGAACGCCACTTTCACCGAGAGCGGAACCACGCCCGGACCGGCCTCGTTCGACACGCCCAGCTGGTTGACGAACCACGGCAGATTGCTCGCCACCCAGGTGCCGATGCCGATGATGAGCGTCTGCAGCACGAAGCCGTACGAGCGCTGCTGTTCCGGCAGCTTGTCTGCCACCAGCGCGCGGAAGGGCTCCATGCTGATGTTGATCGAAGCATCCAGCACCCACAGCAGACCCACCGCCATCCACAGCGTCGGCGAGTGCGGCATGAAGATCAGCGCGATCGAAGCGAGAATCGCGCCGATCAGGAAGTAGGGCCGGCGTCGCCCGAGGATGGGATGCCAGGTGCGATCGCTGAGGTAACCGATGATCGGCTGCACCAGCAGCCCGGTCAGCGGCGCGGCGATCCACAGCAGCGGCAGCGCGTCCTTTTCCGCGCCCAGCGTCTGGAAGATGCGCGACATGAAGCCGCCCTGCAGCGCGAAGCCGAACTGGATGCCCAGAAAGCCGAACGACATGTTCCAGATCTGCCAGAACGACAACT
>JAYUUH010000334.1:0-12104 GCA_043754745.1 Lysobacter sp. | reverse complement strand
TGATCACTTTCGCACTCGCGGCTGGGAATGCATGAATTCAAGCCGCGAAGTGTAAGGGGAACACTTTGAAACGGTAGGTATTTCAGCAGCCTGTTAGGGCGAATAGGCATGAACGATCAACTCGCAATATACCGCTGCAAAGAATCCAACTCCACCCGCTGATCCTCGATCACCGCCTTCACCAAATCCCCGATCGACACAACCCCAACAACCTCATCGCCATCGACCACCGGCAGATGCCGGATCCGATGCTCCGTCATCGTCTGCATGCAGCGATCCGACGTATCCAGCGACCACGTCGTCAACACATTCGACGTCATGATCTCGCACACCGGCGTGTCCGCGGACGAACGCCCCTGCAGCACGACCTTTCGCGCGTAATCGCGTTCGGAAAGAATGCCGACCAGGCGCGGTCCGTCCATCACCAGCACCGCGCCGATGTGCGCCTCGGCCATCAGGCGGATGGCGTCGAGGACCGGGGCCTCAGGACGGATCGCGTGGATCGTCGGACTTTTGGCTTCCAACAGCTGACGGACGGTGCGCATGAGGCGGCTCTCCTTCAGGGTCTCCGCCCAAGGATACGCCCGCCGCGGGCCGCCAGCGATCCACTAGGTACAGCGGTCGCTGCTTGGATTCCTCGTACAGCCGGCCAAGGTATTCGCCGATCACGCCCAGCGCCATCAACTGCACGCCGCCCAGCAGCAGGATCACGGTCATCATCGTCGGCCAGCCGGCCACCGGGTCGCCCCAGAACATCGCCTTGATCACCACCCACAGCGCATAGACGAAGGCGAGCACCGCGGTGAGCACGCCCAGATAGGTCGCCACCCGCAGCGGCGCGGTGGAAAAACTGGTCACGCCTTCGAGCGCGAAATTCCACAGTTTCCACAGGTTGAACTTGCTGCGCCCGGCCACCCGCGCTTCGCGGTGGTAGGGAATCGCGATCTGCTCGAATCCGACCCAGCCGAAGAGGCCTTTCATGAAGCGATGGCGCTCGCGCAGTTGGCGCAGCGCGGCCAGCGCGCGCGGGGACAACAGGCGGAAATCGCCGGTGTCGGTGGGGATTGGCGTTTTCGACAAGCGCTGCATCACCCGGTAGAAACCGTGGGCGGTGCCGCGCTTGAGCCAACCTTCGCCGTCGCGCTCGGTGCGGGTGCCGTGGACGTCGTCGTAACCCTCGCGCCACTTCGCCACGAACTGCGGGATCACCTCCGGCGGGTCCTGGCCATCGGCGTCGAGGATGATCGCAGCGCCCTCGCGGACCCGGTCGAGACCAGCGGTGAGCGCGGCCTCCTTGCCGAAGTTGCGGCTGAGCCGCAGCAGCGACACCCGGGGATCGACAGCGGCGAGGTCGTCCAGTACCGCCCAGGTCCGGTCGCGACTGCCGTCGTCCACGTACAGCACATGGCCTTCGACGCCCTCGCCCGCCAAGGCGTCCAGCACCGCGGCGATGCGCGGGTGCAGCGCCGGCAGGGCTTCGGCCTCGTTGAAGGCGGCGACGACGACGGTGAGGCGATCGGTATTCATATAGATGGATAGAGTACCTGCCGGGGCGTCACTCGAAGACGAGGTACGCCGGCCCGCCCAATGCACTCATCTGGCGCTGGATCGCCCGGCTGCGGCGCTGCACGTAGGGTCCGGGCTTGACGGCGCTGTATTTGCGGGGCGACGGCAGCACAGCGGCCAGGCGCGCGGCCTCGGCGGCGCCGAGTTTCGAAGCGTCCTTGCCGAAGAACCGCCGGGAAGCGGCCTGGGCACCGTAGACGCCGTCGCCGTATTCGATGACGTTGGCGTAGACCTCGATGATGCGTGCCTTCGGCCATAGCGCCTCGATCAGCACCGTGTACCAGACTTCCAGCCCCTTGCGCACCCAACTGCGTCCGCGCCACAGGAACAGGTTCTTCGCCAGTTGCTGGCTGATGGTGCTGGCGCCGCGGACCTTGCGTCCCTTGGCGTTGTTGGCGCGGGCCTTTTCGATCGCCTTGAAGTCGAAGCCGTTGTGGACCGGGAAATGCTGGTCTTCGGCGGCGACCAGCGCCAGCGGCAGTTGTTTCGAGATCCGATCGGCGTCACGCCAGTCGTAGCTCACCGAGAAGCCGCGGTCGCCCTCGCCCCAGGCTTCGACATAGCGACCGATCATGAACGCGGTCAGCGGAGGATCGACGAAGCGCAGCACCGCGACCTGCAGCACCGTCGCCACTACGAACAGCAGCGGCAGCCACAAAAACGCCCAACGCAACCAGCGGCGACGGCGCTTCGACGCGACAGCGGACGCTTGCGGTCCGTCAAGGTTTGAATCTGCGCCGTTCTGCCCCATGTTCTGCCGTCTCCCCGTGATCGCGGCATTATCCGCGAAGCCACACCGACTCACGACACCACCCTTAGAGCACACCGTCGACATGACCGCCGATACCGCCCCCGACCGACTCACCCGCTTCCTGCTGGAACAGGCCGGCGTGCGCGGCGTCCATGTCCGGCTGGACGACACCTGGGCGCAGATCCGCACCCGCGCCGAGTATCCGGACGATGTCGCCGGGCTGCTGGGCGAAGCGGTCGCGGCCTCGGCCCTTTTCACCGGACACGTGAAAGTGGACGGCCGGCTGTCGGTCCATCTGCGCGGCACCGGCGCGCTGCGCACCCTGTTTGCCGAATGCACCGGCGCCGGCACCCTGCGCGGCATCGCGACGCTGGCCGAAGGCGAGCTGCCGGGCGCGCGCAGCCTCGGTTCGCTCGGGGCCGACGCCGTGCTCGCGATCACCATCGAGAACCCAGGCCTCCGCGGCCAAGAGCCGGCGCGCTATCAGGGCCTGGTCGGACTCGACGCGGATACCTTGGAAAAAGGCGGGCTGTCGGCCGCGTTCGAGGGCTATTTCCGCCAGTCCGAACAGTTGCCGACCCGGCTACTGCTGGCCGCGAACGGCGAACGCGTAGCCGGGTTGATGCTGCAGAAGCTGCCCGGCGACGAGGGCGATCTCGACGGCTGGGAGCGGGCCAGCGCCCTGTTCGAGACCCTCGCAGCCCCGGAACTGCTGGACACCCCTGCCGAAACCCTGCTGCACCGGCTGTTCCACGAGGAAGACGCGCGCCTGCTGGGCGACAAACCGATGCAGTTCGCCTGCTCTTGCTCGCGGGAACGGGTATCGTCGATGCTGGAGTCGCTCGGCGAGGAAGAAGCCCGGGCAGCTGCCGAGGGCAATGCCGGGAACGCTGAAATCCGCTGCGAATTCTGCGGAGAGACCTACCGCTACTCGGCGGACGAGATCGCCGCCCTGTTCGCCCCTCGCACCGCTCCCTTGGATGCCCCCGAGCGACTGCAATGAAAAAGCGCCATGCTGCGGCGGTTGTCACGATTTTCGCATGGCCACCGGATTGTTAAAGAACCATAAAACTGATAGCCTGAACTACGATGGATCCGTCAAGGAACTGAAACCGCACACAAGCGGTCTGATCTGCACCATGCGCTCGCCCCCCCGCACATTGCCGCTGCTATTGTTGCTCGCCCTGGGCGCGACAGCGTCCGCGCATGCGCAATCGAAATCGGGGCGCGATCGCGTCGAACTTCCGATCTGGAACAAATCCAGCGGTCAATTCGAAGGCGCCGTCGTTCTCGAACCCGTGGACAATGCCCATTCGCGCACGCTTGCGCGCTTCGGCGTACGCCATCTCGATACCGCTTTCGGCCTTGGCGCCGGCGACTCGTTGGGCCTGCTCTGCGACCGCAAACAGGGGCTTACCACAGCCCTGAACAACCTCGCCGACAACTGCGTGCTCGCCTCGATTCCCGCCACCAGCAGCCGTACCGGCGCCGCCGCGCTGTTCCAGCGCAACGGCACTCAGGTGGGCATCGGTGCCGGCAGCAGCCGTCTTTCGATGCCTGCGTGGCTTGCCCCCGGCTCTGGCGGCAATGGCCGCATCGACGTCAACGACCTCACCATCTTCAGCCAGAAATCCCTGCCGCGCGAAGGCTATGTCTCGATCGCCGGCACCGTGGCCAAGGCCCGCTTGCAGACGCCGGCCGAAATCCCCGGCTTCACCGACCGCTGGACATCGCGCCAACTTAATGTCGGCGGCGGCGTCGGCGCCTTCGGCGTCAATGTCGTCGGCGAAGTTGTCGACACCCCCGGCCGCGACCGCTGGGGCAGCCTTGGCCTCGGCCTGAGCTGGCGCACCCCGTGGAGCGGACAGCTCACGGTCGGCGCCGACAATTTGGTCACGCGGGGCAAAAATCCGTTCGCCCCGGCGACCTCCCAAGGCGACGATGAAGGCGCCGTGCCTTACGTCCGTTACGAGCAGGATCTCTAAGTCCGCGGTTTCCCTCCGGATTTACCGGCAATTCGTGCCCGGGTTAACGACACTTTAATTTTTCTCCGAGTGGGGCTACTATCGGCCCCGGCCTGACCTGCTTTGGCGTCTTTCTTGACGGCAGTGGGCAGGTTCCCATGGGAAACCCCAAGACTCGCTTGGAGAGAGAGAGATGACTTTGAAGACCAACAAGCTGCGCGAGGCGATTTCCTTCGCACTCGTAAGCACCACCGCCCTCGCGGGCTCGGGCGTTGCTTTCGCCCAGGAAACCCCCTCGGATGACGAACTCGACACCGTCGTCGTCACCGGTTCGCGCATTCCGCGCAGTTCCGAAGTGGAAGGCACCTCGCCGGTGTTGACCATCGACCGCGCGGCCATCGAAGCCACCGGCCTGACCTCGATCGGCGACATTCTGTTCAACATCGCCGCCAGCGACGGCGGCGCGCTGCGCAACGTCACAACCAGCACCAACGGTAGCGACGGCACCCAGACGATCTCGCTGCGCGGCTTAGGCGCGACCCGCACACTCGTACTGGTGAATGGTCGCCGATGGGTGACCTCGGGCATCAGCGGCCAGTCAGTCGTCGACCTCAACACCATCCCGATTTCGGTCGTCGAGCGCATCGAAGTCCTGAAGGATGGCGCCTCGGCGATCTACGGTTCCGACGCCATCGCCGGCGTGATCAACGTCATCACCCGCAAGAATTTCGATGGCGCTGAAGCCAACGTCTTCCTCGGCGGCTACAGCAAGGGCGACGGCTTCCAGCAGGCTTATGACTTCACCGTCGGTGCCAATAACGACCGTTGGAACGCGGTGCTGAGCGTCAGCTTCACCGATCAGAAACCGGTCTTCGCCGGCGATCGCGAGATCTCCTCTCAGCCGACGTTCGGCGGCGGCAATCTGGCTTCGGGCGGCTTCTTCGGTTCGGGCAGCACCGCCGGTGGCAACTTTGTCCGCTGTACTGCTGCCCCCATCACCAACCCGATCACGGGTCGCCGTTCCTGCACGCCCAGCGGCGGCGCCACCACGCTGCGTCCGGGCGAAGACGGCCGTCAGATCACCGATTTCCGTCCGTTCGTCAGCTTCACCACTGATGGTTCGGGCAGCTCCGACCGATACAACTTCTCGCCGGTCAACTACCTGCTGCAGCCGATCGAACGCTTCAACGTGTACGGCCAGGGCAGTCTGCGCCTGACCGATCGCATCAATGCCAATGTGATGGCAACCTACGTCAAGCGCGACTCGAACCAGCAGTTGGCCGAAGTTCCGCTGACCATGGACATCCGCGGTACGAGCGGCCCGCAGTGGGCGTTTGCGCCTACCGCCGGCAATGTATTCAACCCGTTCGGCCAGGACATTCGCAACTTTGGCTTCCGCTCGATCGCAGTCGGCCCGCGCAAGCCGTATTACGACAGCGACAACACTGCCGTCACCCTCTCGCTCGACGGTTCGTTCGACTTGGGCGGCCGCGACATGTACTGGGATGCGGGCTATTCCTATCTCAACTCGCGCATCACCACCCGCGGCGAGAATTACATCAACCTGTTCAATCTGCGTCGTGCTGTCGGTAATTCCCGTCGCAACGCGGTCACCGGCACTCTTGAGTGTCTGGACGCCGCGAACAACGTCATCGCCGGCTGCGTGCCGTTCAATGTCTTCGGCGGCGCGGACCTCGGCTTGGGCGCCGGCGTTATCACGCGCGCCGAATACGACGCGATGATCAATTACATCAGCTACACCAAGAACGAATTCGAAGAGACGACCACGAAGGATTACTTCGCGAATCTTTCAGGTTCGATCGTCGATCTGCCGGCCGGACCCCTGGGCTTCGCCGTGGGCCTGGAACATCGCCGTACCGCCTACATCAGCCAGCCCGACGCGCTGATCTCCGGCGGCGGTTCGTCCGACAATTTCTCCGAGCCAAGCAACGGCGCTGTCAACGTCGACGAAATCTACGCCGAGTTGAACGTGCCGATCCTGGCCGACATTCCGGGCTTCAAGCTGCTGGAACTCAATCTGGCGGCGCGCAAGTCGGACTACGATTCCGCCGGCGTCTTCGGCGGCCAAGCCGTCAGCCCGGACATCGGCGGCGACACATCCAAGAAGATCGGCCTGAAGTGGCAAGTTTTCGACGACCTGATGTTCCGCGGTACGTTCTCCGAATCGTTCCGCGCACCGGACGTGGTCGACCTCTACGCGGGCGGCCAAGAAAGCTTCGCGTCGGCGGCTGACCCCTGCAACACGACCCTGTTCAACGTCAGCACAACTGATCGCGCGCGCTGCACGAGCCAAGGCGTTGCTCCGAACATCGTCAACCCGATCACCGGCGCGATCATCACTCCCGGCGGCGTTGTCCAGCCGAACACGCAGATCCGTTCGCTGCAGGGCGGCAACCCGGACCTGAAGCCGGAATTCGGCGAAACCACAAGCTTTGGTATTGTCTACAGCCCGAGCTGGGTCCAAGGCCTGAACTTCACCCTCGATTGGTACAAGATCGAACTGGAAGACGTGATCTCGTTCCGCAACTCGCAGTCGATCCTGAACGCCTGTTACCGCACTCCGGGTTCGCCGGAAGCCGCTCCTGATGCCGCCCAGCGCGCGCTGTTCTGCTCGTTCGTGGGCCGCGACGCTGTCGGCAACATCATCGATCTGCGCCAGAGCCAGTTCAACCTGGCTGAGGGCAAGGTCGAGGGTTACGATTTCCAGGTGACCTACGCGATGCCGGAAACCGCATGGGGCAAGTTCTCGTTCCAGTGGGACAACAGCTATGTGACCGAGAACACCCTGTTCGGCACTGTCGGTGAATATTCCAACAGCGCGCCAACCTTCCGTCTGCGCTCCAACATCACGACCACGTGGCAGAAAGGCGACTGGGACGCCACTTGGGCGATGCGCTACTACTCTGCGCTGGATGAAGATTGCACCGGCTATGGCAACCTGTTCGAGTACGGTATCGCTCCGCGCGACGTCTGCCCGATCGATATTTTCAACGAGAATAATGGCAGCTTGAATCGTCAGGAAAATCGGATCGGTTCGCGGATCTATCACGATCTGCAGGTCGGCTTCAAGACCCCGTGGAACGGCAAGGTCGCCGTAGGCGCCCGCAACCTGTTCGGCAAAGAGCCGCCTTACGTCTTCGGTTCGTTCGCGCACTCGTTCGACGCCGCCTACGATCTGCCGGGCGGTGGTTACTTCTACTTGCAGTACAACCAGAAGTTCTGATCGCTTCTCGGTTCAGCGTCAAACAGGACGGCCCCCGAAAGGGGGCCGTTTTTTTGTCTGCGTAATTTGAAAAAACCGGCCGGGTCAGGACAGGAAAGCCTCAGCCGCTCCGCTGGAACCAGGCGTTGAAGGCCACCGTCACTCGTTCGGAGGAACCCCGGAACGGTGTGACATAGTGGCCAAGCCATGACGGGAAAAAAACCAGTTGCCCGGGTTTCAGCGCCAGCACGAAATTGCCCTGCGTATAGGGCCAGCGAAGCGTTGCGTTGGTCGGATCGATGAACGCGTTGGCGCAGGTCAGAGGATGCGGGAAAACCAGGCAGCCGTTGTTGGAGTGCTCCGGCGACGGATCGCCGTCGGCGACGCAATAGACGCCCGACCAGCTGGCCATGGGATGGTTGTGATAACCGAAATACCCGCCGTCGCGGGTGAGATGGAACCAGGTCTGGCTGGCGATGCTCAGGCCCAGCGGATTCTCGGCGATGCTGGGGTTGACGCCGCGGATGAACTCGCCCAGCGCACCCCAGACCCAGTCGCGCAATCGCTGGACCGCGGGCTCCGGACGCGCGAAGAAATCGAATTCGCTCTCGAACAGGCCTTCGGGTTGGTGCACCACCGGATCCGGATTGCGATAGCCGGCCCCCTGCGCCTCCAGCACACGGATCAGCTGCAGCAGATCGGCATTGAGGGCATTGGGTTCCGGATAGCGGATATCGCCCAGCGGAACGGCGAAAGCGGAAGAGATGTTGACGGCCATCAGGGCTTCTTCATGAACGACTGGATTGCGATAGCTTAGCCGCGCCGGCGTGCCGATTTTCTGACTCAAATCAGGCCGTGCGCGGTCAGTCGCTCAAGCATGGGGCCCAGATGCCTTTCGTATGCGCGCCACAGGCCGCCGCGATTGGTCATGATGCCCTTGCGGACCTGATTGGAACTGGCGGTGGCCACCATGCCGGAATTACGCCCGACCTGCAGCATTTCGGGGCGGAAATCGAACCCGCAGTGCGCGGCGATCCTGCGCGCCTCCGCTTCCGGCTCGTTGACCATCGCGTCGTAGTCGACATCCAGGACGCGTTCGTCCAAAACGCTGCGCCAGTGCGCCATCAGGTCGTAATACGCCTTGTAGTAATCGGCCATCTCGATCTGATCGTACGTATAGGAGGCCTCGTGGGTGAACAGCGTCCGCAGATTGGAAAAACAGGTGTCGGCGGGATCACGACGCATGTGCAACAGTTTCGCCTGCGGCAGCGCCTTGGCGATCGGCCCGAGCACGATGAAGTTCGGGTTCAGCTTTTCGGTGATGTAGGGCTTCCCGCGGCTGCGCCAGCGCATGCTTTCGAGAAAGCCATGTCCGATGGCGGGATAGTCGAATCCGGATGCGCGCTGGACGATGACAGGATCGACGACGGTCCTGCAGAAATGGTCGGCCGCCTCGCGCAATTGTGCTGTGAACGTGTACGTCTCGCCCGCATCCGCGACATCCGGATGGCCGGACAGGATGCGCTCGAGCAGCGTGGTGCCGCTGCGGTGCAGGCCGACGATGAAGATCGGGGTCGGTTGTTGGCTGGACGTGTCCTCGATCGGCGCACCGCGACAGAGCACGGCATCGAACGTCGAGCGCAACGCATCGAACATGGCGAGCGTCGTGGCGTGGTCGTAGGGCTGCTGCGGCTTGCGCAGGCGACAAGTGCGCGCCAATGCGTCCCACGCCGCTTCGTATTCGCCCAGTTCGTGCAGTTCGTTGTGCAGGGCGTGCGCGTAGTTGACCTGATCCTTCAGCGGCAGATTCGGCTGCGACAGCAGGCGTCGGAGGGTATCGACATGGTTGTAGCCGGCGTCGATCTTCGCCACGCGCGACAACAGTGCGTACGGATTGGAAAAGGTCGGGCGGATCTTCAGCGCTCGTTCGAATGCGGCCGCCGATTCCTCGGACCTGCCGGCGAACATCAGCGCCACGCCATGCATGTTGTGCGCTTCCGCCAGATCCGGGCGAAGTTTCAGGACATGCTCGATCCACGGAAGGGTCATCGCGTGATCGCCGGCGCTGGCAAAGAATGTCGCCATGTCGATCATCATTTCCGGCGGAATCCTGGCGACCAGGTTGCCGTCTTCGATGTACCGCTGCATTTCGGGAAGCGCCTCAAACTGGCGCAGCCGGCGCGCCACCACCATGCCGACCATCGGCGGCACCTGAGCGGTCTGCGCGGCACGCAATACGGCTCGACGCGCGTCGCGATAGCCATCGAGCTTTTCCTTAGCCGAACATAATTCCAGCCAGGCGGGCACGAAGCCAGGATCATGATCGACGATCGCCTGATACGCTTCAGCCGCCTGACGCCACTGCTGCTGTTGAGCGTAGCGTTGCCCTTGCTGCCAGAGCGCCTGCTGTTTGCTGGATGTCGCGCGAGTCTGCATCCCGGGATTTTAAGCCAACCGCCGGGGCCGCGGGCTCACGCGTCCGTGCGCGCGAGCTCAGCCAGGACCTTCGCCTGCTCGGCCTTCAGCGCTGCGGGCATGCGCGGGCCGTAATCGTCGAGGTATTCGCCGATGCTGGCGAATTCGGCCCGCCATCCGTCGCGCTCGAAGCCGAACAGCTTGGCGCGGGCTTCGTCGCTCAGCGCGACGCCGTCGAGATTCAGGTCCTCGGGCCGCGGCAGCGCGCCGATCGGTGTGTCCAGCGCGGCGGCGGAGCCCTCGACGCGCCCGATCATCCATTCGATCACGCGCAGGTTGTCGCCGAAGCCGGGCCACAGGAACTTGCCGTCGTCGCCCTTGCGGAACCAGTTGACGTGGAAGATCCCGGGAAGCTTGGCGCCGGCCCGATCGAACGACAGCCAGTGCGCGAAGTAGTCGGCGAAGTTGTAACCGCAGAACGGCTTCATCGCCATCGGGTCGCGACGCATTACGCCGACCGCGCCGGTGGCGGCGGCCGTGGTTTCCGAGCCCATCGCAGCGCCGACCAGCACACCGTGGGTCCAGTCGCGGGCTTCGAACACCAGCGGCACCAGCGAAGCGCGGCGGCCGCCGAACACGATCGCGCTGATGGGCACACCCTGCGCGTCCTCGGCTTTCGGCGAATACGACGGGCACTGTTTCGCGCTGACGGTGAAGCGGGCGTTGGGGTGCGCGGCCGGGCCACGGCTGTTTTCAGGCGCGTTGGAATCGTAGTCATGACCGCGCCAATCGTAGGCGGCGGCGCCATCCAGACCTTCCCACCACGGCTGGCCGTCGGCGGTCAGGCCGACATTGGTAAAGATGGTGTCGCGCTGGATCGTCGCCAGCGCATTCGGGTTCGACTTGCTCGATGTACCCGGCGCGACGCCGAAGAAACCGGCCTCCGGATTGATCGCGTACAGGCGGCCATCGGCGCCAGGGCGCATCCAGCAGATGTCGTCGCCGATGGTGGTGACCTTCCAGCCGTCCTGGCGGTAGCCTTCCGGCGGGATGAGCATGGCGAGGTTGGTCTTGCCGCAGGCGCTGGGGAACGCGGCGGCGATGTAATGCGTTTCGCCCTGCGGATTTTCCACGCCCAGAATCAGCATGTGTTCGGCCAACCAGCCTTCGCGGCGCGCCTGATACGACGCGATGCGCAGCGCGTGGCATTTCTTGCCCAGCAGCGCATTGCCGCCGTAGCCGGAGCCGAAGGATTTGATCGTCAGTTCTTCCGGGAAATGCATGATGAAGCGCCGATTCGGATCGAGTTCGCCGATCGAATGCAGGCCCCTCACGAAGGTGCCGCCGGCGAGTCCTTCGCGCTCGATCCGCGCCAGCGCCGGCGCGCCCATGCGGGTCATGATGCGCATGTTCGCGACCACGTACGCCGAATCGGTGATCTCCACGCCGCAACGCGACAGCGGCGAATCGATCGGGCCCATGCAGTAGGGAATCACGTACAGCGTGCGGCCGCGCATGCAGCCGTCGAACAGCGCGTCCATCTGCGCATGGCCGTCGGCCGGCGCCATCCAGTGATTGTTCGGCCCGGCATCGTCGGCCTGCGAGGTGCAGACGAAGGTGAGATGTTCGACGCGCGCCACGTCGTCCGGATGCGAGCGATGCAGCCAGCTGTCCGGGTGGGTGCGTTCGTTGAGCTTGATCAGGGTGCCGTCTGCCTGCATTTTCGCGATCAGCGCGTCGTGCTCGGCATCGGAGCCGTCGCACCAGTGGACCGCATCCGGGCGGGTCAGCGCGACCACTTCGGCGACCCAATCGTTGAGGCTCTGCAACTGCGTGGGTGCGGTATCGGACATGGCGATCACATTCATGCAGGACGGGTTCTCAGGCTCGAAGGGCGGGAACAGGCGGAATCAGCGTGTCCATGACGTGTTCGACGTAGGCTTCGAACTCGTCCTGGGCGAGACGCGGGTTGTGCAACTGCAGCCGCAGCTGCAGAAAGCCGACATACGCGGCGTAGGCCAGACGCGCGCGGTGCTGCGCATCGGTGCGCACGAGGCCGGTCTGGCGGAAGGAGACGGCGAGGTATTCGAGGCGACGCTGCGAGACCCGCTCGATCACCGGGCCGACCGCGGCGTGATCCAGTGCTTTCAGCAGTTCGCTGTAGATCTTGTGCGGCTTCACTTCA
>JAYUUH010000333.1:0-3986 GCA_043754745.1 Lysobacter sp. | reverse complement strand
GACTTGCGTCGCTCCCACAGGGTTGCTTAAGCACTGTTCGTCGCAAATCGCGTCGCTCCCTCAGGCTCGCTCAGCGGGTGCGGGCGCAGCGGGCGCGGCGTGGCGGGAATCGGCGACAATTCCGCCATGAACTCTCCGATCGCAGCAACCGGCGCCGACTGGCGCCTGCCCGGCGTCGTCAACCAGCATTCGCATGCGTTCCAGCGCGCGATGGCGGGCCTGGCGGAACGCATGACCCATCCGTCCGATTCGTTCTGGACGTGGCGCGACACCATGTACCGGATGGCCGGTCGCTTCGACCCCGATACGCTGCACGCGGTGGCCGCGCAGCTTTACGCCGAGATGCTGGAAGCCGGCTACACCACGGTCTGCGAATTCCATTATCTGCACCACGCGCCCGACGGCCGCCCTTATGCCGACTCCGCCGCGATGTCGCGGGCGCTGATCGCCGCGGCGCGCGAGACCGGCATCCGTCTGACCCTGCTGCCGGTGCTGTACATGACCGGCGGCTTCGACGGACGCCCACTCAGCGAGCGCCAGCGGCGTTTCGGACATCCGGTCGATGCCTATCTGCGCCTGTTCGAAACCCTGCATCGCGAACAGGACGACACGCTGCGCGTCGGCTGCGCCCTGCACAGCCTGCGGGCGGTGCCGCCGGACGCCATGCGGGCGGTGCTGGCGGCATTGCCGGGCGAAGCGCGCGTGCATCTGCACATCGCCGAGCAGCTCGGCGAAGTGCAGGACAGCCTCGCGATCCGCGGCGAACGTCCGGTGCGCTGGTTGCTGGACAACGCCGATGTCGATGCGCGCTGGACGCTCGTGCATGCGACCCATCTCGACGCGGACGAGGTCGTCGGCATCGCGCGCAGCGGCGCCACGGTCGCGATCTGTCCGACCACCGAGGCCAATCTCGGCGACGGCCTGTTCCCGCTGCGCGATTACCTCGATGCCGGGGGTGCCTGGGGCATCGGTTCGGATTCGCACATCTCGGTGTCGCCGGTGGAAGAACTGCGCTGGCTGGAGTACGGCCAGCGGCTGGTCACCCGGCATCGCAATATCGCCGCCACCCAAGCCAGCCCCAGCGTAGGCGAGGCGCTGCTGGCCGGCGTCCGCGCCAGCGCCGAGCCGTCGTGCGGGTTTCGCGAAGAAGCGCTGGCCGCCGATACGGTGACGCTCGACGGCGTATCGCCGACGCTGGTCGGCGCGACAGCGGACGACATCGCCGACCGCTGGATCTTCAGCGGCAACCGCAGCGCGGTGGACACGGTGTCGGTGGCCGGCCGCGAAGTGGTGTCGGGTGGCCGCCATCGCGACGGCGCCGCCATCGCCGCGCGATTCGCGACCGCGATGCGCGGGCTGCTGGCCGGCTGATCGGGCTGGGTCGATCCCGGCGGAGGCGGGTTTCGTCGCCGCCTGCGGGGGCTTCGTCGCAAACCCCGGCGGCGCGTGTCGATGCGGGGCAGTCTGATCGCATCCCCGCCCACTCCAGGAATCCGCCATGGCCATGCTGTTCTATCCCACCATCCTGTTCTCCGCCGCACTGGTGATCGGCGGTGCGGCCGAGGCCGCGACCACCGCCGCGAGCGATGCCAGGACCGACGCCGAACTGCGGGCCATCGTCGGCAAGCGCCTGCACGGCGACCGCAGCGGCGCCTGCTTCGCCGTCGCGGTCATCGAAAACAAATCCGTACGCCGCGCCTACGTCTGCGCCGACGGCAAAGACCCGGCGCCGCGCATCGACGCCAATACCGCGTTCGAGATCGGCTCGGTCAGCAAGCCGATGATGGCCGCAGTGCTGGCCGGCCTGATCCGCGAAGGCAAGGCCTCGCTCGACGACCCGCTGTCGGCGTATCTGCCCAGGGACAGCGTGATGCCGATGTTCGAAGGCGAACCCATCCTGCTGCGGCACATCGTCACCCACACCTCGGGGCTGCCGGCGATTCCCGCCGGTATCGATTACGACCCGCAGAATCCGTATTCGAAGCTCGACGAGGCCGCGCTGCTGAAGGCGCTGTCGACTACGCCGCTGGCGCAGGCGCCGGGCGCGAAGTTCGAATACTCCAACTTCGCGGCGATGCTGCTGTCGTATGCGGTCGCGCGTCGCGCCGGCAGCGATTTCGAAACCCTGCTCGACACCCGCGTATTCGCGCCGCTGGGCATGGACAGCAGCTACATCAACCGCAAGCCCGACGCGGTGAAAGCGGCCGTCGGCCACACGCCCGACACCAAAGTCACGCCCGCCTGGACCTTCCCGACCGATTTCGCCGGTGTCGGCGGCGTGCGGTCGACGCTCGACGACATGATCCGCTACGTACAGGGCCAGTTCGGCGGCGCGCCGCAGCCGCTCGACGCCGATTTCCGCCTGACCCATGCGCCGGTCGCGAACGCGGCCAAAGCGCCGATCGCGATGCAATGGATGGTTGCGCCGCTGAATGGCCGCACGTTCCTCGCGCACGAAGGCGGCACAGGTGGGTTCTCGTCGTTCGTCGCGTTCGATCCGGAAAGAAAATCCGGCGTGGTGATCCTGTCCGATACCGCGCTGCACGCGCGCGGCGGCCTCGGCAGCCTCGGCCTGCATCTGCTGGATTCGAAGGTGCCGCTGGGCAAGCCCGACACCGGCGAATCCGCAGACAAGTCGACACTCGCATTGTCTGCTGATGAACTGAAGGCCTATGCCGGCGAATATCCGCTGATGCCGGATTTCGTGCTGACCGTGCGCGCCGAGACCGGCACGCTCACCGCGCAGGCGACCGGGCAGGGCGCGTTTCCGCTCGCGGCGACGGCGAAGGATGTCTTCGAGGCGCCGAACTTCGGCATCGTCGTTCGCTTCCAGCGCGACGCGGCTGGTAAAGTCGTCGCGCTGAAGCTCGAACAGGGCGGGCACACTCTCGACGGGAGGCGCCAATGATCTCGCCAGACCGCATGTCGGACCGCACGCCTTATGCGCTGGACCGGCCGCTGCCAACCGAAGTCGTCGCCGGTGGCGGGGCGTGGCTTGGCTACCGTCGCTATCCGGTCTTCAGCTGGCGCTGGCTGCGCGGCCGCAGCCTGATCTTCGGTGCGGTCATCGCGGTATCAGCTTGTTTCGTCGGCGCGGGCCTGGGGCTCACCACCGGCAGCGGCCGCAGCGGTCTGATGGCGGCGCTGCACTTCGCCGCCGGCTTCATGCTGATGTGTTCCGCGGGTCCACTGCTGGCGGCTTTGGTGCGCCATGCGGGCTGGCCGCTGCGCCGCGAGCGTTTCGGCATCGTGCTGGCGATGCTGCTGGGGATCGTCGCGAGTTATTTCGCCGACGCGTGGTCGTCGAATTATCTGAAGCAGAGCATCCCCAAGAGCGAGGACGTGCGCATGGTGCTCAAGCCGCCGCAGTTTTCGGCGGTGGAGAAAGCGGCGCTGCAGGCCCTGAATCTGGCGACGCTGGTGCTGATCTACGGCGCGCTGGGCGGCGGTCTGGCGCTGCGCGCGTATTTTCGCGAACTCGTGCGCTGGCAGGACGCGCGGCACGCCGAAGCGATGGCGGCGTTGCATGTGCAGAAGCAGAGTGCGGACCTGCGCCTGGGCGTGCTGCAGGCGCAGGTCGAACCGCATTTCCTGTTCAACACGCTGGCGTCGGTGCGCGCGCTGGTGCGGCAGGAACCGGCGCAGGCCGAGGCCACGCTGGATGCGCTGGTGGACTATCTGCGCGCGACCATCCCGCGTTTGCGCGACGAGGAGACCGCCCTGCATTCGACGCTCGGGCAGCAGCTCGATCTGTGCGCGAGCTACCTCGAACTGATGCGCCTGCGCACCGGCGGGCGACTGCGCTACGCGATCGAGGTCGACGCCGAACTGCGCGCGCTGCCGTTCCCGCCGATGCTGCTCATCAGTCTGGTCGAGAACGCGATCAAGCATGGCATCGAGCCCAAGCGCGGACCGGGCACGGTGACGATCGCGGCGGCACGGCACGAAGGCATGCTGACCGTCAGCGTGATCGACGACGGCCTCGG
>JAYUUH010000332.1:0-4000 GCA_043754745.1 Lysobacter sp. | reverse complement strand
CGCAGCCCGCGGACGCGGCCGAGCGCAGGTTCGCGCACTGGCTGATGCGGGTGAACGCACTGCCGGCGACGCAGCGGCAGGATCGGATCTGGTGTCGGGCGACGCTGGCCGCCCCCCTGTTCTGGTCGTGGAAGCGCAGCGACGCCAGACTGTCGGCGCTATTGTCGGAATTGGCCGACGTCGCGGTACCCACGCCCCGCGACGACATCATGGTTTGAATGCACAAACCCTGCATCTGCAGGCGGGCCTTCAGGCCCGAGCTTTTTTGCTGCAACGATGTTTTCATGAAGCTCGGGGCTGAAGCCCCCCCTACGCGCGCGGCAACCCATCTCTGCTAGTCTCCGCCGGACATCCGCCGGCGCTCGCCGGCGATCAGCCGATCCGCGGAGCGCGCATGGCCTACAACCAGTTCGAACTGTTGCGGCAGCGCCGCTTCCTGCCTTTCTTCGTAGTGCAATCGCTGGGCGCGTTCAACGACAACGTCTATCGCCAGGCGATCATCGGCCTGCTGTTCTGGCTGGGCGTGGACGACCAGCAGCGGACGCTTTACACCAATCTCGCGCCGGCGCTGTTCATCCTGCCGTTCTTCCTCTTTTCAGCCACCGCCGGACAGATTGCGGAAAAACTCGAGAAGTCGCGGCTGATCCGCATCACCACCGCGATGGAGATCGCGATCATGTCGGTAGCGGCGGTCGGCTTCATGCTGCAGAACATGCCGCTGCTGCTGGTGGCGCTGTTCGGCACCGGCGTGCAGTCGGCGCTGTTCGGGCCGGTGAAATATTCGATCCTGCCTTCGGTACTGAAGCCCGAGGAACTCACCGGCGGCAATGGCCTGGTCGAGATGGGCACCTCGATCTCGATCCTGGTCGGCATGATCGCCGGCGGGCTGATCTTCAAGCTCGCCGGCGACTACGGCCCGCAGACCGCCGCCGCGGCCATCATCCTGCTGGCGCTGCTGGGCAATGCCGTCAGCCGCCTCATCCCCGCGGTGGACGCCGGCGCGCCGGACCTCAAGGTCCACGTCAACCCGATTCCCGAATCGCGCAGGGTGTTGAAATTGGCGCGCAAGCAGCTGGCGGTGCGCAACGCGATGCTGGGCGTGTCGTGGTTCTGGTTCGTCGGCACCATGCTCACCGCACAACTGCCGAGCTACGCGAAACTCAATCTCGGCGGCGACGAAACCCTGTACCTGGTCGCCTTGGGTGTGTTCTCCATCGGCACCGGCATCGGCTCGCTGCTGTGCGAGAAACTGTCGGCGCGCACGGTGGAAATCGGCCTGGTGCCGCTGGGCGCGTTCGGCATGAGCGTGTTCCTGTTCGATCTGTATTTCGCGCGCAGCGGCGCGGCGACGGTGACCGGGCTGGACGTGGCCGGGTTTCTGGCGCAACCGGGCGGCTGGCGGGTGACGCTGGATCTGGCCGCGGTCGGCATGTTCACCGGCTTCTTCCTCGTGCCGCTGTTCGCGCTGATCCAGAGCCGCACGCCGCGCAGCGAACTGTCGCGGGTGATCTCGGCGGTCAACATCCAGAATGCGTTCTTCATCGTGATGGCGGCGGTGCTGGGCATCGCGCTGCAGATGGAGCAGCTGAAGTTCGGCGACACCGTGCTGCCGATGCCGGGCCTGAGCATCCCGCAGCTCTTCCTGTGCCTGGCCATCGCCAACACCCTGGTCGCGATCTGGATCTTCACGATCGTGCCGGAATTCCTGATGCGGTTCCTCAGCTGGCTGCTGGTGCGCTCGCTGTACCGGCTGCGGCTCAAAGGCATCGAGCAACACGTCCCCGACGAAGGCCCGGCGCTGATCGTCTGCAACCACGTCAGCTATCTCGACGCGCTGATCCTCTCGGCCGGCATTCCGCGGCCGGTGCGCTTCGTCATGTACTACAAGATCTTCAACGTGCCGGTGATGCGCTGGATCTTCCGCACCGGCAAGGCCATCCCGATCGCCGGCGCCAAGGAGGATCCCGAGGTGATGCAGCGCGCGTTCGAGGAAATCGACGCGGCGCTGGCCGACGGCCAACTGGTGGGCATCTTCCCCGAAGGCGCGTTGACCCGCGACGGCGCGATCGCGCCGTTCAGATCGGGCATGGAACGGGTGCTGGAACGCAGGCCGGTGCCGGTCGTGCCGATGGCGCTGAAACACATGTGGACCAGCATGTGGAGCAAGCGCGACGGCCGCCTGCGCCAGATGCGTGTCCCGCGCCGGTTCCGCGCGCACATCGAAGTGCTGGCCGGCGAGCCGGTGGATGGCCGCGAGGCCACCGCCGCGGCGCTGGAAGCCAGGGTCCGGGCGCTGCGCGGCGAGGACGCCTGAGCGCGGCCGGTATCCGCATGGCGCCGTGAGCGGGCGCGCATGGGCGCGAATCGATTGCGCCGGGCCGTGGAACAGGCACAATGCCCGCATCGTTGTCGCCAGAACTCCCGGGCCTGCGGCACCCTCATCCTTCCTCTTTTCTGGAGATCCCCGCATGAATACGGCTGCACCGCACGGCAATATTCCAAACTACATGATCTGGTCGATCCTGGGCACCATCGCCTCCGTCGTCCTCTGCTGTTTCAATTGCATCAGCATCCTCGGTCTGGGCACGGGCATCGTTGCGATCGTGTTCTCCAACAAGGTCAACACCCTGCAACAGCAGGGCGATATCGAAGGCGCGCGCCGCGCCTCCAACAACGCCAAAATCTGGAACCTCGTGACCGGCGGCATTCTGGTGCTGTCCATCATCATCTTCGTCGTTCTATTGATGACGATCGGCATGAGCGGTTATATGGAGCAGGTAGAATTGCTGCGCGAGCGCATGGAACAGCGTTGATGTCTATCTGATGTCGCGCCGACCCGCAGATACGCAGGCCGGCGCGATTCCGCTCTTCCGAGTCGGCGGCGCCATGTCCAATCCCTGTCCATCGAACAACGCATCCGTCCCAAGCGACTTGGCCGGGACGATCCTCTCTGCGGCGCCGGCGCCGGTCGCGCTGCAGTTCGTGCCGTCCGGTAGACCGTCCTCGCCGGGCAGGTTTGTCGGTGACTGACCGGGCTGCGATGCGAGGGCGTCCGGCGTTCACCATCACGGGCGCGGTGATGCTGGGTGCGGCGATGCTGGTCGCGGCGGGCTTCGGCATCTGGCTGCTGCGCAACTACGATCCCAACCTCCCGAACACTATATTCCCGCCGTGTGCGTTCAAGGCGCTCACCGGCTTGCACTGCATCGGCTGCGGCCTGACCCGCGCGCTGCATGCGCTGGTCCACGGCGACATCGCCGGCGCATTCGCCATGAATCCGCTGGCAATGCTGGTACTGCCACTGGTGCCGCTGATGCTGCTCGATACCCGCGGCCTCACGCCGACGCGGCTGAAGCCCTTGATGTCGGTGGTGATGACGCCGACGCTCTGGCTGGTGCTGCTGCCCGCATACTGGATCGCACGCAACCTGCCGTGGTGGCCGTTCGCTTGGCTCGCACCGGGTTGAACCTGACGACGGCGGCCGAGCCGTGACGGCGCAGCGTCGTTCATCCGGCCGATGCTAGCCTGCCGTCGATGCCCCTCTCCGGTCGCGCCCTCTTCTTCCTGCTGTCGCTGTTCTCGGCGTGCTGGCTGTGGCCGACCGCCGCACACGCGCAACAGCCGCCGAACCGCTGCATCGGCCCCGCCGGCAACACCATCTATACCGACCGTGCCTGCGCGAGCATCGGTGCGAGCGACCGTCTGCCGCGCGGCACCGCGAGTCTGGCCTATCGTCAGCGCCGCGGCGGCTGCGCGCGCACCGTGCAGGAACTGATCTACGAAATCACCACCGCGATCGACACCGGGGACGTGAACCGCCTCGGCGCCGTCTATCACTGGGTGGGGATGAATGCCGCCGGCGGCGACCGCATCCTCGACCGTCTGCAAACCCTAGTCGACCGGCCGCTGGTCGATATCGTGACGCTGCGCCCTGCGAGCGCCCCGATCGTTGCGGATGCCCCCGTCGAGCCGCCGGTCGCTGCGGCCGCTGTCGCTCCGG
>JAYUUH010000331.1:0-4006 GCA_043754745.1 Lysobacter sp. | reverse complement strand
ATGTGGTTCGGCGAACCGCGCTTCGAGGCCCGGATGGTCGAAAACCGCGGCCTCCTCGATGGCGGTCGTGGCCTCAACTTCCTGCTGCTGGCGCTGGGCGCCTGGCTGGTCGCCGCCGCGCTTCGGCATCGCGTCGCCCAAGGCGTGAAGGGGCTGCCCTGGGGCCTGGGCGGCGCATGGGTGCGGTATAGCCTCATCGCGCATCCGATGCTCAATGCGTCGGGCTCGTCCCGCGGGCTGATGGAAGCGGTGGGCCGTCGGCCGGCGCCCGAAGCCGAACTCGGCCTGGTCGCGTGGAAAGTGCAGAATCTGCTGATGGCGGATCGCCCGGCGGCAACATTCGGTTGGGATACTCCCTGGTCCGAACAGCTCACGCAGGCGATACGCTGGCAGGCCGATGCGCCGGGCAGGCGATGGTTGCTGGTGCAGGAATGCGCGCTGTCGCAGTGCATCGACAAGACCAAGGCCGAATTCGCCGGTTTGTCCAACCGTCGCCGATGGTGGCTGGTGCCGGCGCACGCCGCCGATGTCGATTGCGTGCCTCAAGGCGTGCAATCGCAGAACGAAGCGGACCGCATCGACGGTCATTGACCGCAACGCAACCCGAATACCCGGATACGTATGGCCCCTTTATGCTAAAAACCCGCGAATCGAGAGAATTCTGGCTGCTGGCCATCGTCGCCCTGCTGGTGCTGGGGGCCGGACTGGGCCTGCGGGATCCCTGGCCGTCGGACGAACCACGGTTCACGCTGGTCGCCAAGCAGATGATCGAGAGCGGCGACTGGCTGTTCCCGCATCGCGGCACCGAGCTGTATTCCGACAAGCCGCCGATGCTGATGTGGCTGGAAGCCGCGTTCTACACCGTGTTCCGCGACTGGCGCATCGCGTTCCTGCTGCCGTCGCTGCTCGCCGCATTGGGCACGCTGTGGTGCGTGTACGACCTCGGCCGCCGGCTGTGGACGCGCCGGGTCGGCCTGTACGCTGCGTGGGCGCTGCTGTTCGCGCTGCAGTTCACCTACCAGTCGAAGAAAGCGCAGATCGACCCGCTGGTGACGTTCTTCATCACCCTCGCCAATTACGGCCTGCTGCGGCATCTGCTGCTGGGACCGAACTGGAAACTGTGGACGCTGGGCTGGTTCGCGGCCGGACTGGGCACGATCACCAAGGGCGTCGGCGGCCTGGCGCTGCTGATGATCCTGCCCGCCGCGATCGCCTCGCTGATGCACTGGCCGCGGGTGCGCGTACATGTGCGGGACCTGCGTTTCTGGATCGGGCCGCTGGCGTTCGTATTCGCCGCCGCGCTGTGGCTGGTGCCGATGGTCGTCACCGCGCTGAGCCAGGACAACCCGGAATACAAGGCGTATCTCAACGACATCCTGTTCCGGCAGACCGCGGGCCGCTATGCGAAGTCCTGGGACCACGCGCAGCCGCCGTGGTATCACCTGACGGTGATGGCGACGGCTTGGCTGCCGACCGCGTTCGCGCTGATTTGGGCGTTTCCCGCCTGGCGCACCCGCCTGCGCCGCCGCGACGCGCGCTATCTGCTGCCGTTGGCGTGGTGGCTGCTGATCGTGGTGTTCTTCTCGATCCCCAGCGGCAAGCGCGACGTCTACATCCTGCCGGCGCTGCCGATGATGTGTCTGGCGCTGGGCCCACTCCTGCCGGGCATCGTGCGCAGACTGTGGGCGAAGCGGATCGCGTTTGCGTTCTCGGCGATCGTGGGGGGGCTGTTGCTCGGCATGGGTCTGGCGATGTGGTTCGGCGAACCTAAGTTCGAAACGAAACTGATGGCCGACCGCGGTTTCACCGACGGCGGCCACGCATTGTTCGGGCTGCTGATGGCGATGGGCGCGTGGGCGCTGGCCAGCGCGAGCTGGCATCGCGTGCGCAACGGCGTGGTCGGGCTGCTGTGGGCGATGGGCGGCATCTGGGTGCTATACGGCGTGGTTTCGTATCCGCTGCTCAACGCGTCGAGTTCCGCGCGCGGGCTGATGGAATCGGTGGGCGCGCGGATCGGCCCCGACGCCGAACTCGGGCTGGTCGCATGGAAGGAACAGAACCTGCTGATGGCCGACCGCTCGGCGGCCACTTTCGGTTTCAAGACGACGTGGCCCGATCAGCTGTCGAAGGGCATGCGCTGGCAGGCCGAAGCGCCGCAGCGGCGTTACCTGCTGGTGCAGGAGCCTGCGCTGTCGCAGTGCGTCGACAAGGCGAAAGCGACGTTCGCAGGCGTGTCGAATCGCCGCCGCTGGTGGCTGGTGCCGGCCGCCGCCGCCGATGCGACCTGCGTGCCGCAGGGCATCGAAACCCAGAACGAGGCCGACGGGCAGGACGAATAAAACAACCCGGCTGTAGAGCGGCCTTCAGGCCGCTGGGGCATCAGCAGACATCATTCGCAGCGGGCTGAAGCCCGCTCTACAGCCCCGTGTTACCCGTCCAGCGCTTCCCAACGCGCGAAGGCCTGCTCCAGCGCCGCATGCGCTGCCGCGATCTCGGCGTTGTGCGCGTTCACCGCCGCGTGATCGCGCTGGTAGAACGCGGGCTCGTGCATCGCCGCGGTCATGGTGGCGATCTTCGTTTCCAGATCCTCGATCGTCTTGGGCAGCAGTTCGAGTTCGCGCTGGTCCTTGTAGCTGAGCTTGCGGTTGGGCGCAGCGGGCGTTGCCTCGACAATGGCAGGCGCAGCGATCGCCTTTGGCGCAGCGGCGGCGGTGGCCCGCGCCGATTCGCCGCGGGTCGGGCGCTGGCGCAGCCAGTCGCTGTAACCGCCGACGTAATCGCCGACGCGGCCGTCGCCTTCCATCACCAAGGTCGACGTCACCACGCTGTCGAGGAAATCGCGGTCGTGGCTGACCAGCAACAGCGTGCCGGGATATTCGCCCAGCAGCTCTTCCAGCAGCTCCAGCGTTTCCACGTCGAGGTCGTTGGTGGGTTCGTCCATCACCAGCAGGTTCGACGGCTGCGCGAACAGTTTCGCCAGCAGCAGGCGGTTGCGCTCGCCGCCGGACAGGCGGGTGATCGGCGCGCGCGCACGTTCGGGCGTAAACAGGAAGTCCTGCAGATAGCCGATGGCGTGCTTCTGCTTGCCGTTGATCTCGACGAAATCCTTGCCCTCGGACACGTTCTCAAGCGCGTTCCAGTCTTCGCGCAGCGTGGCGCGGTACTGGTCGAAATACGCGACCTGCAGCTGGGTGCCGACCTTGATCTCGCCGGACTGCGGCTGCAGATCGCCCAGCAGCAGCTTCAACAAAGTGGTCTTGCCGCTGCCGTTGGCGCCGATCAGGCCGATGCGGTCGCCGCGCTGGATGGTCGTGGACACGTTCTTGAGCAACACGCGCTCGCCGAACGCGAATGACACGTCCTTCGCCTCGATAACCTTCTTGCCGGACGCCGACGCCTGCGCCGTTTCCATCTTCACATTGCCGGACAGGTCGCGGCGCTGCGCGCGTTCGTCGCGCATCGCCTTCAGGCGGCGCACGCGGCCTTCGTCGCGGGTGCGGCGGGCCTTGATGCCCTGGCGGATCCACACTTCCTCCTGAGCCAACATCTTGTCGAAACGGGCATTCTCCTGCGTTTCGGCATTGAGCCGTTCTTCTTTGCGGCGCAGGTAGTTGTCCCAGTCGCCGGGCCAACTGGTCAGCTGGCCACGGTCGATCTCGATGATCCGGGTCGCGAGCTGGCGCAGGAAGCGACGATCGTGGGTGACGAAGATCAGCGCGCCCTGCCACGCCTTCAGGAAACCTTCAAGCCAATCGATCGCGGCGATGTCGAGATGGTTGGTCGGTTCGTCCAGCAGCAGCAGATCCGGCGCCGACACCAGCGCGCGCGCCAGCAGCACCCGGCGTTTCATGCCGCCGGAGAGCCTTGCGAAGTCGGCGTCGCCGTCGAGATCGAGCTTGGTCAGCGTTTCGGTGACCCGCTGGTCCAACGACCAGCCGTTAGCGTCCTCGATCTTCGCCTGCACCGCGGACAGCGCGTCAGTGTCGATCTCGTCGGCGTGGATCAG
>JAYUUH010000330.1:0-4007 GCA_043754745.1 Lysobacter sp. | reverse complement strand
CCGGAGTGCAACATGAACCACACCCGCTGCGCTTCGTCGAGACAGATCTCGATGAAGTGGTTGCCGGTGCCGAGCGTACCGAGGTGCTTGAGGTTGTTGGTTTTCTTCAGCCGCGGATGGCGCTCGCAGATCCTGTCGAAGTCGGCGACCAACTGCGACCAACCTTCCACTGCGAGTTCCGGCGCGTTCTCCCACGCGCCCTTGTCGCGCGCGTGGCGCTGGTCGGTGCGGCCGTGCGGGACCGCGCGTTCGATCGCGCTGCGGATTTCGGCGAGATTGTCCGGCAGATCGCTCGCGACCAGCGTGGTGCGTGCGGCGATCATGCCGCAGCCGATATCCACGCCCACCGCCGCCGGCACGATCGCGCCGATGGTCGGCACCACCGAACCCACGGTCGCGCCCTTGCCCAGGTGCACGTCGGGCATCACCGCGACCCAGCGGTGGATGAAGGGCAGCTTGGCGATGTTCTGCAGTTGCTTGCGCGCTTCGTCCTCCAGCGGCACGCCGCGGGTCCACAGCTTGATCGGCACGGCGCCCTGTTCGTGGATGACATCGTAGTGTTCGGTGGTCATGTGAATTCTGCCTTCTTGTATTGCCGATGATGCCGTGTCGACGACATCGCCCGGATCTCCCCCTGCCCGACCGGCCCCATTGCCGGCCGGGCATTGAACACCGGTATACGATTTCGCCCTGGTCGGCTTGTTGCGCAGATGCCTGCCGGGTTCGAGCTGTATATTGCAATCGCCGTGCCAACTCGTCTCCAACTCTCATAAATCATTGTTTTTATTGTTTATATTGAAAAATGGTCGTCTTGATTGGCTTGTCTATTCTTTGAAAGCGTATATCTTTCGCTAAGTTTTTATCTGGAAAGATCGTGCGCAAGCAGCAAGTCATCTTCGGGATGCTCGGTACCCAACTGGATGCCGGCAACGGCCCGGGTCGCTGGGAAAAGTGGCGGCCCACGGTCTCGCTGGGCATGCACGAGGACTTCGTGGTCGACCGCTTTGAGCTGCTTGTCGACGAGCGCCGCTACGGCCGGCTCGCGCAGACGGTCGCGGACGACTTCGCGCAGATCTCGCCCGAGTCCACGCTGCGCCGGCACGACACCTTCCTGGCCGATCCCTGGGATTTCGAGGGCGTCTATTCGACGCTGCACGATTTCCTGCGCAGCTATGCGTTCAAACCGGACGATGAGGATTACTACATCCACATCACCACCGGTTCGCACGTCGCGCAGATCTGCTGGTTCCTGCTCGCGGAGAGCCGGCATTTCCCCGGCCGGCTGCTGCAGACCTCGCCGCCGCGCAAACAGGAGTCCGGCCAGACCGGCAGCTTCGCGATCATCGATCTGGATCTGTCGCGTTACGACCTGATCGCACAGCGCTTCCAGCAGCAGCGCCTGGAAGACCGCGATCTGCTCAAGAGCGGCATCGCCACGCGCAATTCCGCGTTCAACCGGATGATCGAGCAGATCGAAACCGTGGCCACGCGCTCGAAGGCGCCGATGTTGTTGATGGGGCCGACCGGCGCCGGCAAGAGCCAGCTCGCCAAGCGCGTGTTCGAGCTGAAGAAACTCAAGCATCAATTGCCCGGGCGTTTCGTCGAAGTGAACTGTGCCACCCTGCGCGGCGACGGCGCGATGAGCGCGCTGTTCGGGCACATCAAGGGTGCGTACACCGGCGCAGGCAGTGACCGCGCCGGGTTTCTGCGTTCGGCGCATCAGGGTTTGTTGTTCCTCGACGAGATCGGCGAACTCGGGATGGACGAACAGGCGCTGCTGCTGCGCGCGCTGGAAGAGAAGCGCTTCCCGCCGGTGGGCAGCGACAGGGAGGTGGAGAGCGATTTCCAGCTGATCGCCGGCACCAATCGCGATCTGCAGGACGCGGTGATGCAGGGCCGCTTCCGCGACGATCTGCTGGCACGGCTCAATCTGTGGACCTATCGGCTGCCGGGCCTGGCGGAACGCACGGAAGACATCGAGCCCAATCTGGATTTCGAACTCGAACGCTGGAGCCGCGACCAGCATCAGCGCGTCGCCTTCAACCGCGAAGCGCGGACGCGGTTTCTCGCGTTCGCGACCAGCCCCGAAGCGCGCTGGGCCGGCAATTTCCGCGACCTCGGCGCCGCGGTGATGCGCATGGCCACGCTGGCGAACGCCGGCCGCATCCAGATCGAACTGGTCGAGGAGGAAATCGCGCGCCTGCGGGGGCTGTGGCGCGAGGGCGGCGCGCCGTCGCCGCTGGATGCGCTGCTGGGCGGTGGCGTCGCCGGACTCGACCGCTTCGACCGCTCGCAGCTGGAAGACGTGGTGCGCGTCTGCATGCAGGCGAAGTCGCTGTCGGACGCCGGCCGCACGCTGTTCGCGATATCGCGCGCGCAGCGCAGCAGCACCAACGATGCCGACCGCCTGCGCAAATATCTCGCCCGTTTCGATCTGGACTGGGAGCGCGTGCGAAGCGCCGGGCGCGGCTGAATCGACCTGCCGCACTCCGCGCCGCTTTCGCCAGGAGTGCAGTTCCGACATTATTCCCGCATCGTCACCAAGAGCCTTTACCCATGAGCATGAACATGTTTTTCCAGGCCTTCGCGCCCAAAGATCTCGAAGCAATGCGCGAAGACCATGATCTGATCGACAAGTGGGTCGAAGGCGAAGAACGCTGCACGGCATCGATCGACGTGGAAACTGCTTGGGATGTGCTGCGGCATATCCTCGAGGAGACCGGTTTCCTCAGCGACGGCGTGGCCGACGGCGTGCTGAGCAACGGCTGCGATTTCGTTTCGCCCGAACTGGTGAAGGAGCAGGCGAAGGCACTGTCGACTTGGAGCCGTGCGCGCGTGCGCGAGGCGCTGCGCGCGATCGATGAGGATGCCGGCCTGTATCACCAGGCGGTGTATCAGCACGAGGAAGGCGATCTGATCGATCAATACGACGTGTTGTCCGCGTTTTTCCAGGAAGCGGCCGAACGCGGCGACGGCGCGCTGTTCTACGGGGCGTAGGGAACAGGTACGCAATGATTGAATGCAGTATGGTCGCGGCGATCGGCGGCGATCCATGATGCATCCCATCGCCCCGGCGGGCGAGGACGGCAAAGCGTTCATGACCCGGTCGCCGCATTCCCGGGTGCGGATATCCGCCGACGATGCGGCTCAGGCGTACGCTCAGGCCCCTATTCCACCAACGGGCTCGAATCCCGGGCGCTGCACCCTTTATACTTCGCGGCTTGTGCGGCCGCAGTCCGGCCGCCCCGCCAATCATGTTGTTCCCCGGGTGAGTCGTGCGCAATTACGATCTGGACTTTCTGAAGCGTTTTTCGATGGTGATCGCCTTCCTGATGGCGGTGACCCTGGGCCTGATTCTGTTCGCGGCCTATCTCCACGGCTCGTTGCCGAAAGAGGTGAGCCCGGTCGAAGCGAAACGCACCGAGGGGCGGATCGCGCCTGTGGGCGCGGTGTTCGCCGGCGCCAGCGGCGAAGCCGCCAGGGCCGCCGCTGACGCGGCCGCCAAGGCCGCCGCGGCTTCGCAGGTCGCCTACGGCGGCACCATGGACGGCGCGGTGATCTACGACAACCTCTGCGCGGGCTGCCACAAGTCCGGCGCCGGCGGCGCGCCGCTGCTCACCGCCGCGGGCATGGGCGCCCGGGCCAGCGTCGGTAAGGACACGCTGCACAAGCATGCGATCGAAGGCTACACCGGCAGCGCCGGGGTGATGCCGGCCAAGGGCGGCAACCCGGCCCTGACCGACGAGCAAGTCAAGGTCGCCGTGGAATGGATGGTCGGCCAAAGCAAGTAGCCGTGGCCGTCGCATATCCCCGCATCGCCGCCTCCGGGCGGCGTTCGCGTATCTGCAGCTGCACTGGACGCACGCCGCCGTTTAACACCGTCTGCGGCATCATTCGCGGATGACCGCAGCCTCTCGCTACACGCCAACCGAGGCAGACGTGCCGCTCGCCATCGCCGGGCCAAGTGGACGCATCGAGGCCGCCTTCGACCTGCCCGACGGGCCGGC